>JAQUGB010000010.1 GCA_028684345.1 Tepidiphilus sp.
TCCTTGCCGAGGATGTCGGTGAAACGGTAGTCCACGAAACGGGCTTCACTTTCGTGGATGAGCTTGAGGACGTCTTGGGCATTCATCGGATCGACTCCGGGTCAGGAAAAAGTGGAAGGATTTTAGCAAGTGTCGTGCCAGCTTTTGGTTTGCCTCAAAGGGAGGCATTTCCGGCTGGAGGAGGGGGAGGAGGGACTTCGTTTGCACTGATTTGGTGCAATTTTTCGCTTCCTGTGCCCGGTTCCGGTGCAAGCTCGACGAAGAGCCGCAGGGAAGCGAGGTCGGGATGGCGTTGGCGCAGGGCGTCGAGCTGGGAGAAAAGGGCCGCACGGTCCGCGGCGAGCAGGGAAGGCGCGTGTTTGGCCGGAACCAGCAGGTCGAGATAGGTGCGCCCGCCGAGATAGTGCAGGACGATCCAGTCGGGCGAAGCGGCGGCGAAAGCCGGGAGCGCGCGCAGGTCCTGCACCACTTCGGTGCGGTCGGTGAGCGCCTGCAGCTGACCGGGCGGGCGGGTCGTGTCGTTTTCGTGATCGACGTGGATCAGCGCGTCGTCGAGGTTGGGGAAGCGGCCCTTGAGGCGGGCGAATACGGTATCGGCCACGCGGTGCCCTTCGGAGACCGACAGGCGGGGGGCGACCTGGATGTGCGCATCCACCAGGATGCGGTCGGCCATGCGCCGCGTGCGGATCTGGTGCAGATCCTCGACGCCGGGGGTGGTGCGGATCGTCTCGGTCAGTCGGGCGACTTCTTCCGGCTCGAGCCCGGTGTCGACGAGCTCGCGCACCGCACGGTAGGCAAAGCGCACTCCCATCGAGGCGATCATGAAGCCGACCAGCGCCGCCGCGAGCGGTTCGAGGAAGCGGTAGCCGGCAAGGCTGCCGCCGATGCCGATCGCCACGACGAGCGAGGAGGCGGCATCCGAGCGGGCGTGCCAGGCGGCGGCCTCCAGCACCTGCGCCTTGAGGGCGCGTCCGCGGCGGCGTAGCCAGTGGAACATGCCTTCCTTGGCGAGCAGGGTGATCACCGCCATGACGAGGGCGGGGATCTCGATCGGCGGGGCATGTTCGAGCGTCTGCAGTTTCATGCCCGCCGCCCACAGGAAGCCGCAGCCCACGCCCAGCAGCACCAGGCCGAGGATGAAACTGGCGAGAGTCTCGAAGCGTCCATGTCCATAAGGGTGTTCGGCATCGGGGGGCGCGCCGGCGCTTCGTCCTGCCCAGCTCACCATGGCGTCGGTGGAGAGGTCGGCGAGGGTATGGATCGCATCGGCCACGAGGCTGAATGCGTTGGCGGCCAGCCCGATGAGGATCTGCAATATGGCCAGGGTGGCGTTGATGGCCATGGCCGTGAAACTGGCGCGGGCGATGGCGTTGCCGCGCATCCGCGCTGCGTCGGGCGGTGGAGACGGTATACTAGGTTTGGAGCTCATGGAGGACGCCGTGGGAAATCTGCACGATATTCTAGCGCTTGCCGGCGAGCGCGCCGAGCGCTTCGGCCTGCCCTACGCCGGGGCTTTGACGCCCCCCGAGGCGTTTTTGGTGTGGCAAACGGCGCCCGGCGCGGTACTCGTCGATTGCCGTACCCGCGCCGAGTGGGATTGGGTAGGCCGTATTCCCGGTGCCGTGGAGATCGAATGGCTACACTATCCCGACTTGATGCCGAATCCCGATTTTGTCACCCACCTTCGTGCCCAGGTCGACCCCGAGTCCTTGGTGATGTTCTTGTGTCGCTCGGGTGGCCGTTCCGATCAGGCGGCGCGTGTGGCTACGGCGGCCGGTTTTACTTCGTGTTACAACGTGCTCGAAGGCTTCGAGGGCGCGAAAGACGCCGCCGGCCATCGCGGCACGGTGGGCGGATGGAAGTTCCACGGTCTGCCGTGGGTGCAGAGTTGAATCACTACCCTTTGGGAGGGAGGAGATGACGACGGTCCTCGAGAAATCTTTGCCATTCGCGCCTTATGCCGCGATGAGCGACGAGCAGGCGCAGGAGCGCATCCTCGCGGCGCGCGCGCGGCTGGGCGAGGAGGCGGTGATCCTGTGCCACCACTATCAGCGCGCCGACGTCTATCGGCACGCCGATCTCACCGGCGATTCGCTCAAGCTCGCCCGGCTCGCCGCGCAGACTTCCTCGCGCTACATCGTTTTCTGCGGCGTGCATTTCATGGCCGAGGTGGCCGACATCCTGTCGCAGCCCGAGCAGGTGGCGATCCTGCCGGATCTGGCCGCCGGCTGCTCCATGGCCGACATGGCCGATCTCGCCAAGGTGACGCGTGCCTGGCGGGAACTGGGCGAAGTGCTCGATGGCGATCCGGCCGAGGTCTATACGCCGGTCACCTATATCAATTCCGCGGCCGATCTCAAGGCTTTTTGCGGCCGCCACGGCGGCATCGTGTGCACCTCGACCAACGCGCCGCACATCATGGAATGGGCTCTGGCGCGACGCCCCAAGCTCCTTTTCTTTCCCGACCAGCATCTGGGGCGCTGGACCGGCTATCGGCGAGGCATCCCGCTGGAAGACATGCTGGTGTGGGACCCCGACCTGCCTTATGGCGGCTTGACGCCGGAGCAGATCCGGCGGGCCTCCATCCTGCTGTGGAAAGGGCACTGCTCGGTGCACCAGATGTTCGGCAAGACGCAGATCGATCGCTGGCGGGCCAAGCATCCGCAGGGTCTGGTCATCTCGCACCCGGAGTGCGCGTTCGAGGTGTGCCTGGCTTCCGACTACGTCGGTTCGACCGAATTCATCCAGAGCACGATCCGCGCCGCGCCGGCGGGAACCGAATGGCTGGTGGGTACCGAGTTCAACCTGGTGAGCCGGCTCGCCGAGGAGATGGCGCCGCAGGGCAAGACCGTGCAGTTCATGGGCGGGGTGGTGTGCATGTGTTCGACGATGCAGCGCATCGATCCGCAACACCTCGCCTGGACGCTCGACAATCTGGTTCAGGGGCAGGTGGTCAATCGCATCGCCGTGCCCGAGGAGACGGCCCGATGGGCGAAAGTGGCGCTGGAGCGGATGCTCTCGGCCACATGAACGTTCCGATGGTTGTAGAAAAACGGCAGAAACTCTGGGGGCGATGGCGCTCTTGGCTCGCGCCGTCGGAAAATCCGCGCCATCTCATTCCTGCCGGGGCGGCGTTGCGTGTGGTCAGCTACAACATCCACAAGGGCTGGGGTCCGCTCAACCGCCATCTGACCATCGCAGAGATGCGCGAGGCGCTGCATGGCCTCGACCCCGACCTCGTGCTGCTGCAGGAGGTCCAGGGAGTGCATATCGGGCACGCGCTGCGCCATGCTCACTGGCCGGCGCAGCCGCAGCATCACTATCTCGGGGCCGAACGCTGGCCCGAGCGCATCTACGGCGGCAACCGTTTCCACGAGCTGGGACATCACGGCAATGCGGTGCTATCGCGCTTTCCGGTCCAGGACTGGGCCAATCACGACGTCTCGGCCCACCGTTGGGAGAGCCGCGGCATCCTGCATTGCGCCGTCGCCTTGCCCAACGGCATCGTCTTGCATGTCTTTTGCGTCCATCTTGGGCTGCGGGCCCGCTGGCGGAGGCAGCAGATCGAGCGGCTGCGTGAGCTGATCGCCGCCTTGCCGCCGCGCTCGCCGGTCGTCGTGGGAGGGGACTTCAACGACTGGGGTCGAGCGGCGGAAGAGCTCCTTGCTCTGCCCTTGGGCTTGCAAGATGCTTTTACCGCTGCCGGACGCCGCGCGCCGCCGCGAACCTATCCCGCGCGCGGTCTGGCGATCGGCCGGCTCGACCGGCTCTACGTGCGCGGCGGTACGGTGCATGAAGCGCACGTGCTGCGCGGGCGTCCTTGGTCGCGTCTCTCGGATCATCTCCCGCTCGTGGTCGACCTCGACCTGGACGTTCGATGAGTGCGCCGTGCGGTTGCCTCCCCGCCTGAGGGCTCGCCGATGGCCCTGGACTTCCTGCCCGGTAACCGTCTGGAACTGCTGGAGAACGGTGCGGAATTCTTCCCGGCGCTGCTGCAGGCGATCGATGAGGCCCGCGAGGAAGTGCAGCTCGAGACCTACATTTTCGAGTGCGACGAAATTGGCGAGGCGGTGCTCGCGGCGCTGGTCAGGGCAGTGGCCCGGGGCGTGCGCACTCGTCTCCTGGTCGATGGCTTCGGCAGCCGTGATTTTGTGCTGCAGCGGATGCACGGCGTGGCGGCCGCGGGCGTGGAGGTCGAAGTCTATCGCCCGCTGCGTGGCCCCTGGTTCATCCCCCGGCGCCATCGATTGCGGCGCCTGCACCGCAAGCTTGTCTGTTGCGACGGACGCGTCGCGTTCGTCGGCGGCATCAACATCCTCTCGGATTTCACTCGTCTGCCCGGGCGCCGGACCCGCCAACCGCGATGGGATTACGCCGTACGGATCGAGGGGCCGCTCGTGCGTCCGGTGCAGCAGGCGATGCGCCGTCTGTGGCGCCTGGTCTATTGGACCAACGTCAAGCGCCGTCCTCCCCCTGAGCCCCGCCTCGCCGGCCCGGGACGGATCGAGCCGGTCGGGCCCCATCGCGCCGCCTTGGTGCTGCGCGACAACTGGCGCCATCGCCACGACATCGAGCATGCCTATCTGCAGATGCTCGCGCGCGCCCGCGAAGAGGTCTGGATCGCCTGCGCCTATTTCTTCCCCGGCAAGCGCTTTCGCCGGGCGCTCGCGGCCTGCACGGCGCGCGGCGTGCGGGTGCGCCTCGTCCTGCAGGGGCTGACTGACCATCCCATCCTGTCGCAGGCCACGCGCGCCCTCTATCCCTGGCTGCTGCGCCATGGCATCGAACTGTGGGAATATCATGCCACCGAGATGCACGCCAAGGTGGCGGTGTTCGACGGTCGTTATTCCACGGTGGGCTCGAGCAACATCGATCCCTTCAGCCTCTTCATGGCGCGCGAGGCCAACGTCTGGGTGGATGACCCGGGGTTCAGCACAGATCTGCGTGCACGGATCGAGCGGCACGTGGCGCAGGGCGCGGTGCGGCTCGACGAAGAGGGGTTCGCGCGGCTGCCCCGCTGGCGCAAGGCTTTGAGCTGGGTGGTGCTCGGCTGGGTGCGCCTCATCATCGGCTGGGCAGGCTACACGCGCGACATGGAAGGCTGAGGCTGGTATCATCGCTTTTTTCCGTGAACACGACCGATCATGACGATCCTCGTGACCGGCGGCGCCGGTTTCATCGGCAGCAACTTCGTGCTCGACTGGCTCGCGCGCCACGACGAACTCCTCGTCAATCTCGACGCCCTCACCTATGCCGGCAACCTGGAGAACCTCGCCGCGCTCGAGGGTGATCCGCGCCACGTCTTCGTGCACGGCGACATCGCCGATCGAGACCTCGTGCGCTCTCTGCTCGAACGGTACCGGGTGCGCGCCGTGGTGCATTTCGCCGCCGAATCGCACGTCGACCGTTCCATCCACGGGCCCGAGGCCTTTGCGCGCACCAACGTGCTGGGCACCTTGCGGCTGCTGGAGGCGGCGCGCGCGCATTGGGAGCACCTGGCCGAGCCCGAGCGCTCGGCCTTTCGCTTCATCAACGTTTCCACCGACGAAGTCTATGGCTCGCTCGGCCCGGACGATCCGCCCTTCACCGAGACCACGCCCTACGCGCCCAATTCGCCTTACGCGGCGAGCAAGGCCGGGGCGGACCATTTCGTGCGCGCCTTCCATCACACCTACGGACTGCCGACGATCACGACGAACTGCTCCAACAACTACGGTCCCTACCAGTTTCCGGAAAAGCTCATCCCGCTGTGCCTGACGCGCGCGCTCGCCGGCGAGCCGCTGCCGATCTACGGCGACGGCCGTCAGGTGCGCGACTGGCTCTACGTGGGCGATCACACCGCGGCGCTCGGGCGCGTGCTGGAGGCGGGCCGGCCGGGGCAGACCTACAACATCGGCGGCTGGAACGAACGCACCAACCTCGAAGTGGTGCATACCTTGTGCCGCTGGCTCGACGCGCTCGCGCCGCGCGCCGACGGCCGCTCGTACGCCGAGCAGATCACCTTCGTCGCCGACCGTCCAGGGCACGACCGGCGCTACGCGATCGACGCGCGCAAAATCGAGCGCGAGCTCGGCTGGCGGCCGGCCGAGACCTTCGACACCGGCATCGAGAAGACGGTGCGCTGGTACCTCGCGCACCGCGACTGGGTCGAGCACGTCACTTCCGGCGCGTATCGCGAGTGGCTGTCGCGCCACTACGGCGCGTCCTTGCAGGCGAAGGCGCAATGAGCGAGGCACCCATCCTCTTGCTGGGGGGAAGCGGCCAGCTCGGCTGGGCGCTCGCCCCTCGCCTGGCGCTGCAAGCCCCGCTCGTCGCGCCTTCGCACGCCGAGCTCGATCTCGGCGATGCGGCGGCGCTGCGCGCGCGGCTCGACGCCCTGCGCCCGCAGGTCATCGTCAATGCCGCGGCCTACACTGCCGTGGATCAGGCCGAGACGGAAACGGCGCTCGCCTGGCGGCTCAACGCCGAGGTGCCCGGCGAGATCGCCCGCTGGGCGGCGGCGCACGGGGCGTGGCTGGTGCACTATTCCACCGACTACGTCTTCGACGGCACGGGGAGCCGCCCCTGGCGCGAGGACGACGCGCCCAGGCCGGTGAACGCCTACGGCCGCAGCAAGCGTGCCGGCGAAGCATTCGTGCTCGAAAGCGGCGCCCGTGCGCTCATTCTGCGGGTGAGCTGGCTCTACGGGCTGCACGGAGCCAATTTCCTCAAAACCATGCTGCGCCTGGGCGCGAGCCGACCCGTGGTGCGCGTGGTGGCCGACCAGGTGGGCGCACCCACCGGCACCGGGCTCGTTGCCGAGGTGAGCGCCGAGCTCGTGCGGCGGCTGCGCAGCCAGCCCGACGCCTGCCCCGTCGGGCTCTACCACCTCGCGCCCACCGGTGAGGTCAGCTGGTACGACTACGCCGCCTTCGTTTTCGAGTGTGCGCGCGCGGCCGGCTGGCCACTCGTGCTCGAGCACCTCGAGCCGATCGCCAGCGCCGACTATCCGACCGCGGCCCCGCGCCCGGCCAATTCCCGGCTCGACACCACGCGGCTTGCCACCACCTTCGGCCTGCGGCTGCCGCCCTGGCAGGACGAGGTGGCGCGCACCGTGGCCGTGCTCGCCGAGCCGCTGTCCCTTCTTCCCCATTGACGCATCCGCCATGAATCCGACTTCTGCACGCAAGGGCCTCATCCTCGCCGGCGGTTCCGGCACCCGGCTCTATCCCTCGACGCTCGCCGTCTCCAAGCAGCTGCTGCCGGTCTACGACAAGCCGATGATCTACTATCCGCTGTCTACCCTGATGCTCGCCGGCATCCGCGACATCCTGGTGATCTCCACGCCACAGGACACGCCGCGTTTCGCCCAGCTCCTGGGCGATGGCAGCGCTTGGGGCCTGTCGCTCGCCTACGCCGAGCAGCCCTCGCCCGACGGACTCGCTCAGGCGTTCCTCATCGGGGAGCATTTCCTTGCCGGCGCGCCTTCGGCCCTGGTGCTGGGCGACAACCTCTTCTACGGCCACGACCTGCCGCAGCTGCTGGCCGCGGCCGATGCGCGCGACCGGGGCGCCACCGTCTTCGCCTATCACGTGCAGGATCCGGAGCGTTACGGCGTGGTCGCGTTCGACGCCACCGGGCGCGTGGTCGACATCGAGGAGAAACCCGCCCGTCCCAAGTCGAACTACGCCGTCACGGGGCTCTACTTCTACGACGGCAGCGTGGTCGAGCGCGCGCGGGCGCTGCGCCCGTCGGCGCGCGGTGAGCTCGAGATCACCGATCTCAACCGCAGCTATCTGCAGGAAGGGCGGCTCGCGGTCGAGCTCATGGGGCGCGGCTATGCCTGGTTCGACACCGGCACGCACGACTCGCTGTTGGAAGCCGGCCAGTTCATCGCCACCATCGAACGGCGGCAGGGATTGAAGATCGCCTGTCTGGAGGAAATCGCCTGGATGCAGGGCTGGATCGACGACGAGGGGCTCCTGCGTCAGGCCGAGCGGCTGGGCAAGAGCGGCTATGGACGCTACCTGCGCCACTTGCTCGACCAGGGGAGGGGGGTGGCATGATGCGCGCGATTGCGCTGGAGATTCCCGAAGTGATCCTGCTCGAGCCGGTGGTGCACGGCGATGCGCGCGGCTATTTCTTCGAGGCCTACACTCGCCGCACTTTCCTCGCCGCCACGGGACTCGATGTCGACTTCGTGCAGGACAACGAATCGCGCTCGCGCCGCGGCGTGCTGCGCGGCCTGCATTATCAGCTGCCGCCGCACGCGCAGGGAAAACTGGTGCGCTGTACCGAGGGCGCGGTGTTCGACGTGGCCGTCGATCTGCGTCGCAGCTCGCCCACGTTTGGGCGCTGGGTGGCCACCGAGCTCTCCGACGAGAACAAGCGCCAGCTGTGGATTCCGCCCGGCTTCGCCCATGGGTTTCTTACCCTCAGCGAGTATGCGCGGTTGCTCTACAAGACGACCGACTATTACGCGCCCCAGTGCGACCGGTCGCTGCGCTACGACGACCCGACGCTGGCGATCGCCTGGCCGGATCTGGGGATCGAGCCCATCGTCTCCGACAAGGACCGCGCGGCACCGTTCTTGGCCAATGCCGAGTGTTTTCCCTAGAGAGCTTGGATTGTGGCTGCTCGCGCCGGCTTGTTCGGGGCGTCCTTCAATCGGCTGCGGCGACTTCGAGCGGTGTGCGGGTGAGCAGCGCGAGTTTTTCCAGCAGAGGCCCCGTTTCCTGACGGAAGCGGGCGAGTTCGCGTGCCGGCAGCGGTTCAGGGGCGGGTAAGGCGATCTTGAGCGGATCTTGCGCCTTGCCGCCGATGCGCACCTCGTAGTGCAGGTGCGGGCCTGTGGCCCAGCCGGTGGAGCCGACGTAGCCGATCACGTCGCCCTGCGAGACGCGCTGTCCCGCCTTGAGACCCTTGGCAAACCCCTTGAGGTGGCCATAGCCGGTGACATAGCCGCCGCGATGTTCGATGAGCACGAAGTTGCCGTAGCCGTTCTGCCAGCCGGCAAACTTCACCCTTCCGTCGGAGGCGGCCATCACGGGGGTGCCGGAGGGGGCGGCGAAGTCGGTACCGGCGTGGCGCCGCCATTCCTTTTTGATCGGGTGGAACCGGTTGCCGAAGTTCGAGCTCACCCGGGTGAACTTCAGCGGATAGCGCAGAAACCCGGTGCCGAGCACCCGGCCGTCGGGCGTGTAGTAGCCGCTCTTGCCATTGGCGGTTTCATGGCGCAGCACCACGTGTCGCTTGCCCTGGTTGATGAACTCGGCGGCGATGACGTTGCCTGGCTGCGGCAACCCTTCGGCGTCGAGCTTTGTTTCGTAGATCACGGCGAACGAGTCTCCCTCGCGCAGGTCGCGCGAGAAATCGATCTGGGTGCCGAAGATCTCGGCGAGCTTGGTGGCCACCGCATCGGGCATGCCGATCTCAGAGGCGGTGGCAAAGAGCGAGTGCGTGATTACGCCCTGGCGCAATTCGAGAAAGGCCGTGGCGTCGTCGCTCCCGGTGTCGAGAGGGGCCATGCGAAAGCCATCGTCGGCCCGGTGGATGGCGACGCGCTCGCCATTGACGAGCGGTAGGATTAGAGAATCGACCCGACCGTCGGCGCGCAGGCGTACCGTGGCGGTGGAGTACGCGCGGAGCCGCCGCTGGATGGCGCGGATCTCTTCGTCGAGCGAGGTATAGTCGAGCAGCCCCTCGTCTTCGGCACCGATGCGCTCGAGGAAAGCGGGCAACGTCTCACCGCGACGAAACGCCTCGCGAATCACGTACGCCTGCGCCGTATCGGTGGCAGCAGGGGGGGTGAGGGTGATCGGGGGGAGATCGGTGACGAGGGGGGTGCGGGCGTACGGTACCTGGTCGGAGAAAGCGGCCACGGCTAGACCGACGACGGCGGCGCCGTAGAGTGCGAGGGTAGTACGCAGTACGCGGCGGCGAAGGGGTGGTCGGTTCATCGAGTGTTTCCTCGGGCACGCAATGGCAGGAAATGGTCGGGATTATGAACCAGCTTTGGCGTAGGTGCAATGCTGGTTCAACGGGGATCAGTGCGCCCAAAGCCAATCGAAGAGCGCCGTGAGCGCCTCTCCGGCTTGAGCGGCATTCGCGTGCTCGATGACGGCGGCGATCACGTAAGGCGTTCCGGACTGGCTCTGGGCGAAACCGGCGATCGCGCGCACGTCGCGTAGCGTTCCCGTTTTGACGTGAGCCCACTCGCGGATGGGGGAATCCTTGAAACGGCGCCGGGCCGTGCCATCGACGCCGGCCACCGGCAGCGTGGCGATGAATTCGGCCGCGTAAGGGCGGTTCCAGACCGTTTGTAGCAAGCGGGCGAGGTCGGCGGCGGTGATGCGTTCTTCGCGCGACAGCCCCGCGCCGTTTTCCAACCCCACCCCGTGGCGATCGATCCCCGCTTCGGTGAGCAGCGAGCGTACGGCACTCGCACCAGCGGCGACGTGATCCGGCGCTGCCGGCATGCGACGCGCGCCGACGAGGGCGAGGAGCTGGCGTGCGATCGGGTTGCTCGACCACTTGTTCATTTGATACGCGATTTCGGTGAGCGTGGGCGAGTCGTCGGTGGCCACGAGCCATTCGCCTCCGGCCGGGGCGGGGGCGTCGGCGGGCAGCAGCCGGCCACCCAGCTCACGCCAGATGCCTTCGAGCATGGCCGAGGCGAAACGCTCCGCGGGTAGCGGCGAGAGCCCGAGGAAACGGATGCCGCAGCTTGCCGGATAGCGACCCGCGAGCGTGATCGCCACGCCTTGCGCATCTTCCTGCACGCCCGTCTCGAGGCGTTTGACGACGTCGGCCGGGCAGGAGCCGGTTTCGATCTTCAGGGCGTTGCCCACGCTCACGCCGGCAAGCGGCGGATGGAGCGTGGCGAGGACCCGCGCCCCGTCGGACGAGGGCTGTAGCTGCACGATCACCGTGTTGAAATTGACGAGCTCGGCGCTCGCCGGGGTGTTGTAGGGACGATAGCCGTCGCCGTCGAAAGCGAAGGGATCGGTTGGGGGAATGCGCAGTCCCTCGGCCTCCAGTATCAACCTGCCCCTGATCGTGTGGATACCGAGGGCACGCGCCGTGCGCAGCAGTTTCCAGGCACGTTCGGCAGTGAGATAAGGGTCGCCGTCGCTGCGCAAAACCAGATCACCTACGAGCTCCTGACCGAGCACGCGGCCGCGGGCCACCAGCCGGCTCGTCCAGCGATACTGGGCCCCGAAGGTTTCGTAGGCGGCAAAGGTGGTGACGAGCTTCATCACCGAGGCCGGGTTGCGCGGCACGGTCTCGTTCACAGCCAGCAGCGGCGCACCGCCTTCGAGCGGCTGCACGAGGACGGAGACGGCCTGCACCGGCACTCGCGCCCGCTCGAGCGCGGCGGCGATCGACGGGGGCAGGGATTGGGCGCGGACGAGCCCCGCTCCCATCCACAGGAGGAGGGCGAACAGCAGGCGCATGGCCGAGGTCAGGTTTCTTCTGGCGCCCACAGGCTCTCCAGCGATTCGCGCCGGCGGATGAGGCGGTGTGTCGCCCCGTCCACCAGCACTTCGGCTGGCCGTGGCCGGGCGTTGTAGTTCGAGCTCATGGCCATGCCGTAGGCGCCGGCCGAGAGCACCGCGAGCAGATCCCCGGCCTCCAGCGCGAGTTCGCGCCCGCGGCCGAGGAAGTCGGACGATTCGCACACCGGCCCCACCACGTCGTAGCGGCGCACCGGCCCCGGTCGCGGCACGACCGGGACGATCTCGTGCCAGGCGTCGTAGAGCGCCGGGCGCATCAAGTCGTTCATGCCGGCATCGACCAGGGCGAAGTCCTGCTCTTCCCCCCGCTTGAGGTATTCGACGCGCGTGAGCAGCAGCCCCGCGTTGCCGACGAGGGATCGTCCCGGTTCGAACACCAGTCGTTCGGGGCGGTCGGCAAAGCGATCGGCGAGCGCGCGCAGCACGGCGGGGATGTCGGGCGGGGTCTCGTCGCGGTAGCGGATGCCCAGGCCCCCGCCCAGATCAATGTGCCGCAGCCGGATGCCGTCGCGCTCGAGCCGCGCTACCGCGTCTTTCACGCGATCGGCGGCTTCCAACAAGGGAGAAGGGTCGAGCAGCTGCGAGCCGATGTGGCAGGCGATGCCGACGAGCTCGATCTCCGGTGCCGACTTGGCCTGGCGGTAGAGCTCGAGCGCTTCCGCCACGGGAATGCCGAACTTGTTGCGCTTGAGCCCCGTGGAGATATAGGGATGCGTCTTGGGGTCGACGTCGGGGTTGATGCGCAGGGCCACCGGGGCACGCCGACCCAGTTCGCGGGCGATTTGCGCGATACGGGCGAGTTCCGCCGCCGATTCGACGTTGAACACGCCGATCCCGACTTCCAAGGCGCGGCGGATCTCGGCGGCACCCTTGGCGACGCCCGAGAAGACGACGCGGTGCGCTTCACCGCCCGCCGCGAGCACGCGTTCGAGTTCTCCGCGGGAGACGATGTCGAACCCCGCCCCGCGCGCGGCCAGAAGCCGCAGAATCGTGAGGTTGCCGTTCGCCTTGACCGCGTAGCAGATCTCGGCGCGCTCGGGCGGCAGCGCCGTGCGATAGCGCTCGAACGCCGATTCGATCGCTGCGCGCGAATAGACGTAGCAGGGGGTGCCGTAAGTGGCCGCAATGGCCGTGAGCGGAACGTCCTCCAGGGCGAGTCCTTGCGCCGTGACCTGCAGCGTCGGCATGGGGAAATTCATTTCGATCCCCCCGAGGAGGGAGACGGGGGCAGGTAGAGCGGTCCTTTCACACCGCAGCCGGCGAGCGCCAGCGCGAGGACGAGGGGGAGGAGAAAGCGCATGGTCTGCAGGCAGGAAGTTCGGTCGAACCGCTATCGTAGCAGAGCCGGGGGCAGGGGAAAAGCAAAACGCCCGCTCGGGGCGGGCGTTCGACGAACCGCGGCGGGCTGCGCCGCGTTCGCTGCGGAGATCAGGCCGCGCTTTGGGCCGTCGTTTTCTTGGCAGCGCTCGCCGCGGGGGCGGATTTGGGCGTGAGCTGCTGGGAGGCGGACGTCACGGCCTTCACGGTGGCGCTGGTCGCCGCAGTCATGTTGGCCTCGGCGATCTCGGCCACTTGCTTGGCGGCCTTGGTGAGGTTGTCATAGGCGCTATTGGCCGCCGCGATGGCGGACTTGGCCGCCGCGATGACCGTCTCGGTGCCGGTGGGCGCAGATTTTGCCATCTTGTCGAGCAGCTCGATCATTTGCCGGTTGGCTTCGGCCAATTGTGTTTCGACGATCTTGGCGATCTCGGTCTGGCTCTGCTGCAGCACTTCATAGACGTTGCGCTGATAGGCGAGCGTCTTCTCGATCGAGGGGGTGAGGGCTTCTTGCTGCAGCTTGAAGAATTCCTGCGCGTCTTTGGTTTCGGCAACGCGCTTGGCGTGCGCGAGCGACTGCTCGATTGCTTCGCGCAGGGTGTTCATCTGCAGCGCGATGAGCCGCTCGGTCGCGGAGAATCCGGAGCTGGCCATGGCGAGCCACGCATCCGAGAGTTGGCGGCCACGTTGGGTGAGGGTATCGACGGTGGTGTTCATGGTACGTCCTCCTTGAATGGAAAAGATTGCTGCACTGCAGCAACAATTCCACTATAGTCCAAGGTCGATGGCTTGTCAAGCGTTTTTGTGCGATGCACAAAGGCAATGAAACATAAGGGTTTTCCGGGATTTTGACGCAAGGGAAAAGGGAAGGTTCTCGTGTGCCGTATCGCGACATGAACCGCCCCCTCAGGGGCGGTCGTCGCGCGCTCAGCGATGGGTGAATCGTGGGGCGCGTTTCTCGAGGAAAGCGGCCATACCTTCCTTCTGGTCTTCCAGGGCGAAGCTGGAATGGAACATGCGGCGCTCGAAGAGCAGACCTTCGTTGAGGGGGCTCTCGTAGGCGCGATTGACGCATTCCTTGATCATCATGACGACCGGCAGCGAGTGGCTGGCGATGGTCTTGGCGGTCTCGAGGGCCTCTTCGAGCAGGCGCTCGGCCGGAACGACGCGCGCCACCAGGCCGCTGCGCTCGGCTTCTTCGGCGTCCATGAAGCGGCCGGTGAGGCACATCTCCATCGCTTTGGCCTTGCCCACGGCGCGCGGCAGGCGCTGGGTGCCGCCGGCACCGGGCAGGATGCCGAGCTTGACTTCGGGCTGACCGAACTTGGCATTGTCGGCGGCGATGATGAGGTCGCACATCATGGCGAGCTCGCAGCCGCCGCCCAGGGCGAAACCGGCCACCGCGGCGATCACCGGTTTGCGGCAGGTCTTGACGCGTTCCCAGTTGCGCGTGATGTAGTTGCCCTTGTAGGCGTCCATGTAGGAGAAATTGGCCATGGCGGCGATGTCGGCGCCGGCGGCAAAAGCTTTTTCGTTGCCGGTGATGACGATGGCGCCGATTCCTTCGTCGGTCTCGAAGGCATCGAGCGCATGCCCCAGTTCATCGACGAGCGCATCGTTGAGGGCGTTGAGCTGCTTGGGGCGGTTGAGCCGGATGAGGCCGACGCGGTCGTGGGTCTCGACGATGATGTTTTGGTAGTCCATGGAACGCTCCTCTCGTGGGTGGGAAAAATTCATTGTTCCTCGGTGTTCTTCGGCTGAATCACGGCACGCACACGGCCCGAGGGCGCACTGGAGGTGCCGCCGGCGGTGGTGACGTAGTACTGGTCGGTGTTCTGGTCGTACTCGATGTAGGCGCCACGCACTTCGTCCTGACCCGAGGTGGCGCGGGCCCGGCCGATGAGCTTTACTTTGTTGGTGCGCGCGTCGTATTCGAGCCGCTCGGCTTCTCCGGTGACCCATTCGTCGCTGTTGTCGCGTTTCTGCTTGAAGGTGGCGAGCTTGCTGCCTTGGGCGGTGGCCACGCCCGTCTTGAAGCCTTGCTCGTCCTGGGTCACGACGACGCGATCGCCCCGGATTTCCAGCGTGCCCTGCTTCATGAGCACGTTGCCCTCGAAAATATGGACTTTTTGTCGGTCGTCGACGTGGATGCGGTCGGCGTCGATCTCGATGGGCTTTTGTTTATCGGCTTTTTCCGCATACGCGGGCGAAGCGGCCAAGGCGAGCCACAAGGGCAATAGCAGGGCGCCTAGAAAAACCGTCGTGGGCGGTCGCCGCGCTGGGCGTGAGGCGCCCGGGGCGGGCGTCTCGTGAACATGGGTGAGCCTCCGGGCGGCGCGTATCGCTGCCATGCAGCCGCGCAGCAGCCGGGTCGAGGCATCCCGTTTGAGGGCATGGATCATCGTGAGGGACTCCGTCGTGGGGCGGAAGACGCTTTCGGCGGTGATGCGGCGTTGGCGGCGGTCGGCGGGGCCGGTGGCCAGAACACGTGGGCGTTGCCGATGAGCGTGATCTTCGCGAGGTGGTCTTCCGCTTCCATCCGGTCGCCGCTGGCGCGACGCGCACCGCGCGTGATCACGACGGGCAGGTCGGAGCGGGCGCGTCCCTCTTCTGGCCACCAGATGAGCATTTGTCCTTGGTAGCGGGTTTCCTCCGCGTCGAGCACCCGGGTGACGAGCACGTCGTCGTGGGCATGGATCCGTTGCCCGCCGTCGAAAACGTCGGCGCGTTGCGCCCGGCCGGTGAAGTAGACGTCTTCGCGCCGGGAAGTGACGCGAGGGCGTTCAAGTGCGGTGCGATCGTCGCGCAGGTAGTGCGTGGCGCGCTCGGCAATGAGGCGGTGCAGGGGCAGGCCGGTCTCCGAATAGACGTCGATGACCAGGCCGCCGGAGACGAGGTCGACTTCGCCGGCGGGTTCGTCGGGGGCGGGCTGGGTGAGAAGGTTCACCCGCCGCTCGAGCCAGAAAGAGAATCCGGCAAGCAGCGTGACGAAAAGCAACGGCAGGAGCACGGCGGGGCGAGGAGGGGTCATGGGGTGTGAAGGTAGGGTGCCAGCAGTTCGTCCCAGCGTCCTTGCGCGTGCAGGAGGAAGTCGCACAGCTCGCGCACGGCGCCACCGCCGCCGGGCCGGGAAGCGATCCAGTCGGCGCGGGACTTGACGAGATCGTGCGCGTCGGCTGGCGCCGCGCTGAAGCCGCAGGAAAGCATGAGCGGCAGGTCGACGACGTCGTCGCCCATATAACCGGCGGCGTCGAACCCCAGCCCGCGCTCGGCGAGCCGCGCTGCCATCTCGGCGCGCTTGTCTTCGATCCCCATCGCCAGCGCCAGACCCAGCTCGGCGCAGCGGTGCGCCAGGGCGGCGGAGGTTCGGCCGGAAATCACGATCGGTTCGATGCCGGCGCGGGCGAGCAGCTTCAGTCCGTGCCCGTCGAGCGTGTGAAAGGCCTTGAGGGTGTCGCCCTCGGGGCCGTAGTAGAGGCGGCCGTCGGTGAGCACGCCGTCGACGTCGAACCCCATCAGGCGCACGCGGCTGGCTTTGGCGGTGGCGATGGTCATCACAGCACCTTGGCGCGCATGAGGTCGTGCATGTGCAGCGCCCCGACGAGCCGGCCGTCGTCGACCACGAGCATCTGGCTGATGCGCGCTTCTTCCATGCGGCGCGCCGCTTCGGCGGCGAGCGCCTCGGGGGAGATGGTTTTGGGAGAAGGATTCATGCGCTGGGCGAGGGTCTCGATGCGCAGATCGGCACCTTGTTCGATGGCGCGGCGCAGGTCGCCGTCGGTGAAGATGCCCAGCGGCCGGTCGTCGTCATCGACTGCCGCGACCATGCCCATGCCGCCGCGCGACATGGTGAGCAGCGCTTCGGTGAGGGGAACGTCGGGCGGCGAGGTCGGGACGTCGGGGCGCGGCCGCATCACGTCGGCCACGCGCGTGAGCAGCTTGCGCCCGAGCGCCCCGCCGGGGTGCGAACGGGCGAAATCTTCCGGGCCGAAGCCGCGCGCTTCCAGGAGCGCGATCGCCAGCGCGTCGCCCATGGCGAGCGCCGCGGTGGTGCTGGCGGTCGGGGCGATGTTGTGCGGGCAGGCTTCCTCGCGCACGCTCACGTCGAGGTGCACGTCGCTCTGGCGAGCGAGCGGGGAATCGGGGCGGCCGGTGAGGGCGATCAGGGCGGCGCCCTGGCGCTTGATGGCGGGCAGAATCATCAATACCTCGTCGCTCGTGCCGGAGTAGGAAATTGCAATGACGACGTCATCAGGCGTGATCATGCCGAGATCCCCGTGCGCGGCCTCCGCGGCATGGACGAAGTAGGCGGGTGTTCCGGTGGATGCGAGCGTGGCGGCGATCTTGCGTCCGATGTGGCCGGATTTGCCCACTCCGGTGACGATCACCCGGCCACGTGCGCCGAGAATCGTTCGTACCGCGTCGGTAAAGGTCGAGTCGAGCCGCTCGGCCAGGGCGCGCAGCGCCTGCGCTTCGATGCTGAGCGTGCGCCGTCCACTGGCGAGCATGCGGTCGGTGTCGAGGGGGGGAACCGTCTGCGGCTGCATTTACGCTTCGTTTATACTTGAAAAGCCCAGTATAACAAATACGGGCACCTCGAATGACCTCGCTGCGCGGCAGGAAGGTAGCGTGCTGCGGTGCTCGGATGTCCGCATATCCACTCGATATGTGTCGCATCCGGCACACCGGATGTCTTGCCTTGCAGCCGCCCGCGGCGCTTTTTCGCGGTGTCCAGACGAATCCCGTCTCGGGGGATCGGAATGCATGAAGTCTTGATCACGATTCTGATACTTTTGGCCGCTTCGCTTTTTGCGGTGGCCTTGTTCAAAGAGATGGGGTTACCCTCTCTGGTGGGCTATCTCTTGGTGGGAGTGGCCATCGGGCCGCATGCCTTGGGTTTGATGCCTCAGGATGGGCCGACGGCCTGGCTCGCCGAATTTGGTGTGGTTTTTTTGATGTTCTCCATCGGCTTGGAGTTCTCGCTCACCCGCCTCAATGCGATGCGCCGCATCGTGCTCGGTTTGGGGGCGCTACAGGTGATCGTCACGCATATCGTGCTCACCGCCTTGTTTTGGCTCTTGGGTCTGTCGCTCTTGCCGGCCTGGGCCCTGGCCGGTGCGCTCACCATGTCTTCCACCGCCATTCTCTCGAAACTCCTCGTCGAGCGGCGCGAACTGGAAAAGCCTCACGGAAAGGAAGTCATCGGCGTCCTGTTGTTCCAGGATCTGGCGGTGGTGCCCTTGCTCATCCTGGTGCCGGCGTTCGCCTCCTCGCAGGGCGACCAATGGGTGGGGGCGCTGGCCTTGGCAATGGCGAAGATCGTGGCGGCGCTCGTCTTGGTCCTGCGCTATGGGCAGCCTCTGATGAGCCGTTGGTTCGACTGGGTGGCAAAACGACGCTCGCCCGAGCTTTTCATGATCAATGTGCTGTTGGTCACCCTGGGCATGGCCGCCTTGTCCGAGGCGTTTGGCCTGTCGCTGGAGCTGGGGGCTTTCTTGGCGGGCATGCTGATTTCCGAGACCGCCTATCGTTATCAGGTGGAAGAGGACATCAAGCCGTTTCGCGACGTGCTCTTGGGCCTGTTCTTCATCACGGTGGGGATGTTCCTCGACATCGGCGAAGTGACGCGTCACTTCATCTACGTGGTGGGCTTGCTGGTTTTGGTCCTGGCGGTCAAATTCACGTTGGTGTTCGGTGGCTCGAGGGCGATGGGCTCGAAGACGCCGGTGGCGATGCGCTCGGCGTTGTGGCTGTGCACCGGCGGGGAGTTCGGTTTCGTATTGCTGGCGCAAAGCGCGGGATTGGAGATCCTGCCGTCGTTCTGGCTGCAGACGGGCGCGGCGGCGCTGGTCCTGTCGATGTTGCTCGCGCCGCTCATCGTCGCGGTGTCGGACCGTCTGGTGTTGCGCTTCGTCGCCTCGGAGTGGATGGCGCGTTCGATGGAGCTCACGGCGATCGCGGCGCAGACCATCAAGGTGAAGCAGCACGTGCTGGTTCTGGGCTACGGCCGTACCGGACAGTATCTGTCGCGCCTGCTGGAGCACGAATCGGTGCCGGCCGTGGCGCTCGATCTCGATCCCGAGCGGGTGGCCGAGGCCACGGTCGCGGGGGAAAACGTGCTCTACGGCGATGCGAGCCGGCGCGAGACCCTGATCGCGGCCGGCCTGTTGCGCGCCTGCGCCGTGGTGATCTCGTTTGCCGATCTGCAGGCATCCCTACGCGTGTTGTCGGTGCTGCGCGAACTGCGCCCCGACGTGCCGGTCGTGGTGCGCGCGCGCGCCGAGAGCGATATCGACTGGCTGACCGCGGCCGGTGCCACGGCGGTGATCTCCGAGGCGATCGAAGTCAGCCTGATGCTGGCCACGCACACCTTGGCGCTCATCGGTACTCCCCTGAGCCGCGTGGCGCGTCGCATCCGCGAGATTCGCGCCCAGCGGTACGCGCTGCTGCGCGGCTATTTCGCTGGCAGTTCGGACGAGCGGGGATCCGAAGGACTGGAAGGGGAGATTCGCCTGCATTCGGTATTGCTGCCCGAGGAGGCTTGGGCAGTGGGGCGGCATCTCGGTGAGCTGGGTTTGAAGGAGTGTGGCGTCGAGGTCGCGGCAGTCCGTCGGCGCGGCATACGGGCGCAGTCACCGGAACCGGGATTGATCCTGCGCCCCGGCGACGTGGTGATCCTGCGAGGGGAGCAGAAGGCGCTCGAGCGCGGGGAGGCGATCCTGCTGCAGGGGCCGTGAGGCAAAATCCCCGACTTCCCCGGCGGTACGCTCTTGCTTCGCGTACGAGAACCCTGCGCGACGGTTCCGCTGTACGCCGATCGATTCCCGGCTGCTCAATCGGCCACGGTGGTGCGCAAATCCAGCCGGCCGTTGCTGGGGGGAGGTTCGCCGTCGAGGCAGTGCTCGGGGATTTGCCCGGTGCTCGCGGCGCGCACGGTGCCGTCGGTCGGATCGATTCGCCGTGCGCCCAGAGCCACCGAGCCTGCGCTGCGCCGATAGGTGCCGACCACGACCTCGCGTTCACCAACTAAATCTCGTCGGATCCGCTCGGGGTCGCGCGTGAGCAGCCGAAATCCGTCTTCGTCCAGAATGAAATGTTCGCCTACTTCCACGTGACGAACCGGCGCGTTGCAGCGCTGACTCCAGGTCAGCCGAAAGGACTCTCCCAGGGCCTTGCCATACGGGTCGGTGGTATAGCCCTCGACCTCGACGAAGTCGGTGATGACGACGCTCCGGCTCGCGGGACAGATTTGCGCCACCATGCGGCCGAGCTCGTCGTGGAGGATCTCGTGGCACGACGGGCTCATGGGGGCGAGCGCACTACAGGCCGAGAGCAATGCCGCGGCCGGCAAAGCTGCGGCCGCGGCTCGGATGCGGGCGATCATTTGCCGCGGATGATGCGCATGGGTTTGAGCTGGTCGCCATCGACGAGCAGCCGGGCACCGAACTCGTCGATCGGCAGGCTGATCTGGCCGGAGCTCACGACTACGCCCGTATTGATGTCTATGATGCGGGCGTTCACGAAGACCTCTTCGCCGGTGATCGAATAAGTGCCGGCGAGCACCCCGGCGACCAGGTATTGGTATTCGAGCAGTTTGGGGTCGCGGGTGAGGACGAATTCGCCCGTGGGGTTGACGGCCACCGCCTTGCTCAGGCGGATGTCGTAGACGTTCCAGCGCCGTACCTGCAATTCGTGGACCAAGTTCTCGGTGATGAGGCGTCCCAGCGGCGATGTGTCGTCGAGATCGTCGAGATTGACGAAGGTGCTGGCGAGCACGGCCGGAAGTAGAGTTTTGTGTCGGGTGTTACGCTCGAGCTGCTCGGCGAGCTGGGCGATGGCTGCGCTGAATCGCGCCGCCCTGCTGGGCTCGGCGAGCGTCAGGCTCCCCGATGCGACGGGCGTGCTCCGGCTTTCGGCATCGGAAGGCTGAGCGCCTATGGTCTGGGTGCAGCCAGCTAGGGCGAACAAGGCGCCACACAACAGGGGGGCACCGTGGACGAGAAGGCGATTTTTCTTCATGGTCGTGCTCCTGGCTTTCCAGGGATATCGGCGAGCGTGACGTAAACTTTAATGATTTCCCCGGGGGCGACGGAGTCCTTTTGTGGAGCACGGGGCTTCGTGTATCATTGACGACACCCGAGGTGAGAGTGAGCCGTGACGACCCATCCTGACATCGCTGAACCCGTGGTTGAACTGCGCGGCGTCGACGCCGGTTATGGCGAGCGCCTGATCTTGTCGGGTATCGATTTTTCGGTGCGCCGAGGTCAGCTCGTGGCCGTCATGGGCGGCAGCGGCTCGGGCAAGACCACCTTGCTGCGCCTCGTCTCTGGTCAGCTGCGCGCGCGCAAGGGGAATGTGCGCGTCTTCGGCGAATCCCTGGAGAAGATTTCCGAAAAAGAGCTCTACGCTCTGCGTCGGCGCATGGGGATGCTCTTCCAGTTCGGTGCGCTCTTCACCGATCTGTCGGTGTTCGACAACGTCGCCTTCCCCTTGCGCGAGCATACCGACTTGCCCGAATCGATGATCCGCGACCTCGTCCTCCTGAAGCTCAACGCCGTGGGTCTGCGGGGAGCCGCCACGCTCATGCCCAGTGAGCTCTCCGGTGGTATGGCGCGGCGCGTGGCGCTCGCCCGTTCGGTGGCGCTCGATCCGGAACTCATCATGTACGACGAGCCCTTCGCCGGGCTCGATCCGATCTCGCTGGGGGTGATCGGTCAGGCGATCCGCAAGCTCAACGATGCGCTCGGTGCTGCGTCCATCCTGGTGACCCACGACGTGGTAGAGTCGCTTTCCATCGTCGATTACGTCTATCTCGTCTCCGAAGGGAAAATCGTGGCCCAAGGTACGCCCGATGAGATTCGCGCTTCTACCGATCCCTTCGTGCACCAGTTCATCTATGCCGAAGCCGACGGGCCCGTTCCGTTCCATTATCCCGCGCCTCCTCTCGCAGAGAGCCTGTTGGAATCGGAGGTGGCACGATGATCCGGTTGCTGCGCGCCCTGGGGCGGCTCACGGTCGATGGAGTTTGGCAGGTCGGGTTCGCAACCCGCTTCCTCTTCGTGATGCTGCGCCACTCGGGGCCGTCGTTTGCGCGTTTTTCGCTCACCATCCGCGAGCTCTATTTCTCCGGCGTGCTCTCGCTCGTCATCATCGTGGTCTCGGGCGCCTTCGTTGGCATGGTGCTGGGGCTACAGGGCTACGATACCTTGCAGCGCTTCGGCTCGGAGTCGGCGCTCGGCAGCATCGTGGCGCTATCGCTGCTGCGCGA
Organism: Tepidiphilus sp.; assembly: GCA_028684345.1. Classification (GTDB taxonomy): domain Bacteria; phylum Pseudomonadota; class Gammaproteobacteria; order Burkholderiales; family Rhodocyclaceae; genus Tepidiphilus. The sequence continues at coordinate 22,081 of JAQUGB010000010.1, forward strand.
GCTCGGGCCGGTAGTGGCGGCACTGCTGTTTGCCAGCCGCGCCGGTTCGGCGGTCACCGCCGAGATCGGGCTCATGAAGGCCACCGAGCAGCTCACGGCCATGGACATGATGGCCGTCAACCCCATCGCTCGGGTGGTGGCTCCCCGCTTCTGGGGCGGGGTGCTGTCGATGCCGCTGCTCGCGGCCATCTTCAGCACCGTCGGGGTCATCGGCGGCTGGTTCATCGGCGTGGTCGTGATCGGGGTGGACAACGGCACGTTCTGGTCGCAGATGGCCAATTCCGTCGACTTCTGGGAAGACGTGATGAATGGGGTCGTCAAGAGCTTCGTGTTCGGTTGGGCGGTGAGCTTGATCGCGGTCTTTCAGGGCTACGATTGCACGCCGACGGCCGAAGG
>JAQUGB010000124.1 GCA_028684345.1 Tepidiphilus sp.
GGGGGTGAGGCGGGCGCTCAGGCGCTCAAAACTCTCGCACGAGCTCGGCACGTTCGTTTGCCAACTGCTCGTAGCGAGGGATCTTGGCGAGTTCCTGAGCGAGCGCCTCGCGTCGCTGTACGGCGTCGTAGTGCGCCTGTAGGGCGAGCCAGCTTTCGGCATCCACTCCGAAGAAGGCGGCCAATCGCAGCGCCGTATCCGCGCTGATGGCCCGCCGCCCTTGGATGATTTCATTGATGCGCCGACGCGGCACGCCAATGGCCCGAGCCAAGGCATACTGGCTGATGCCGAGTGGTTTGAGCCAGTCTTCCAGCAGAATCGTACCGGGGTGTACCAAAGGAACTTCGCGGCTCATCGACATGACTTTCTCAGTGGCAATCAACGATTTCGACCTCCCAAGCATCGCGCCCGTCCCAAACGAAGCACACGCGCCATTGATCATTGATGCGGATACTGTACTGACCTGCGCGATCCCCCGAGAGTAGCTCCAACCGATTTCCCGGAGGAATGCGCAGAAATTCCAATGAAGTGGCTGCGTGCAACTGCTGCAACTTGCGCATGGCCACCGCCTCGAATGCCACGAACCGAGCGATGCGTTTTCCGTGGAAAAAGGATTCGGTGTCGCGGCAACGAAACGATCGGATCATGATTCAATCGTAACGCCAAAGGTTACGAACGTCAACGATGAGAAAGGTTTTGGCTGACGTGCTGGATGTCGATTCCCACCACCGTTCCATCCCTAGCGCCGCACCAACACGAATTCGTATTCCCCCTCCTCGACTTCACGCGCCACTTCCAGCACGTTGCCGCTCTGACGGGCGAAGGCGGAGAAGTCTTTCATCGAGCCGGGATCAGTCGTCAGCACCCGCAGGCGTTGCCCCGAGTGCAGCGTGGCGAGTGCTTTTTTCGTGCGCAGGATGGGCAGTGGGCAGCGCAACCCGCGCGCGTCGAGTTCGAGATCGGCGTCTACGACCACGATGTCCTCCGGAATTTGACGCGATTTGCTCACGTCGGTTAGAATAGCACTTCTTCTTTGGAGATGTGGCCGAGAGGTCGAAGGCACTCCCCTGCTAAGGGAGCATACCGGCAAAACCGGTATCGAGGGTTCGAATCCCTCCATCTCCGCCAACATCCAAGCCCCTTCTCCCGCAGCATCGAGGCGGCCGTGATGAAATATTGTTCCCTTTGCGGCCATCCTTTGCGGGTAGCCGTCCCCCCAGGCGACAATCGACCACGGCACGTATGCGGTCACTGTGGCGAGGTGCACTATCAGAACCCCAAAGTCGTGGTGGGCGCCATCGCTCGCTGGGAAGATCGCGTCCTGCTGTGCCGCCGGGCGATCGAGCCGCGCTTGGGTTGGTGGACCCTGCCGGCCGGTTTCATGGAAAACGGTGAATCCACCATGGAAGCGGCCATGCGCGAGACTTGGGAAGAGGCCGGGGCGCTCATCGAGGTGGAAGACCTACACGCGCTCATCGACGTGCCGCCCATCCAGCAAGTGCACCTCTTCTACCGTGCGCGTCTGCTTCGGCTCGACATCGCTCCGGGCGAGGAAAGCCTGGAAACCCGGCTGTTCCGTCTGGACGACATCCCTTGGGGCGAACTGGCTTTCGAAACGGTGCGCCTGGCGCTGCGCCACGAGGTGGAGGCGCCCGGCGGGGGAATCCTGGTGACCTCGCTGGGAGCGAAAGGCTCGCCGGATCAGCGCCAGAGGCGCACTTCCCCCACGGCGTAGCGCTGCGCGAGCGGTCGCGTGGAATGCACCCCTTCTTCGTAGCTCAGGATTTCGAATCCCGTGGCACCGCGGCGCGTGACGATTTCTTGGGCAGCGCGGCGAAACACGGTGTAGGCTTCGCCTTGCCCGCCCGTGGTGAGCGTGCGCATGTTCATGCGGATGCGGGCCACCTTGGCGTCGGGTGATTCGAGCACCTGGATGCGCCAGTTGGGCTCGAAGGGGTCGTAGAGGGCATAGGCGATGAGCGCCGCGCCCCCGAGCTGACGGAGCAAGGCGGTGTGGGAGACGGAGGTGGCCGAGGAGGCTGCGCCGGCGCCTCCGCCCGCCGCTGCATCTCCCCCGGCCGCGGTGACTCCACCGTCGATGTTGAGCGACGATTCCGACAGGATGAGGGCGCTCCCCGCGGCCCCGGCGAGCGGCGCGTCGTATTTGCCCCAGTCCACACTCGAACCGGCGCAGCCGGTGAGGGTGAGCGCGAGCAGCGCGGTGAGCGGAATCGAGCGGCCGAGGGTGCGCATCGTGCTCTCTCAGAGGTATTGGAAGAGCGAGAGATTGGCCACGCGTACGAAGGACTGCTGCGCCGCCTGCAGGACGAGCTGCTGCTGGGCGAGCCGGCTCAGGGCTTCGTTGTAGTCCAGATCCTCGATGCGCGAGCGGGCAGTGGCGTAGTGCAGATCGAGCGTCTGCCCGGCATAATCGAGCGAATCGAGCTCGGCGCGCTGCGAGCCGACCTTGGATTGATATACGGCGATGCGTTCCATGAAAGCGTCGACCATGTCGAGGCCGTAACTCGTGGGATCCGGAGCGCCCGTGTCGGGATCCAGGTATTCCAGCGGTAGCGTCGTCGTTGCCGAGGTGGCGGGGTCGATGGCGTCGATCGCGGTCTTGAGGCGGTTGAAGAACTCTGCCGGGGGATAGGTCGCCGGCGTTCCGGTTGTCGGATCCGTAGGATCCGTCGGTGGAATCGCGGGTGTATATAAGCTCTGATCCGCTTCGAAGAGCCCCCCTCCCCCCGCCGCCGAACCAGGGATGCCGATGTCCATCCGTCGCTCGGGGCCGACCTGCATCTGTCGGGTGCCGGCATCGCCTTGGTAATAATAGAGATCGGGCGTGTCTGGGTGGCCATCGTGGTCGCCGAAAACGATCGGCGGCGTATCGTTCTTGTAGCCGGCGAACAGGTATTCACCCTGTCCGTCCTTGCTGTTGGCGAGCGCGACGAGGTTGTCGAGCTGGCTGCGCAGGTCGGAAACGATCGCCGCCTTGTCCTGGGCGCTGAGCCCGCCGTTGCCTGCCTGGATGAATTTCTGCCGCATGTATTGCAGCGTGTCGTTCATGGTGGAGAGTCGCGCGTCGGTGAGCGCGAGCTGATCCTTGGCGTAGCCGATGTTGGCGAGGAACTGCTTGTTCACGCCTTGGGATTGCTGCAGCTCGAGGCTGCGCGCAGCGCGCACGGGGTCGTCCGAGGGGCGAAGCATCTTGCGCCCCGTGGCAACCTGCAACTGGGTTTGCGCGAGCTGCGTCTGGTTGTCCATCATGGCCGCGATGTTGCGCTCGAAGATCTGGGAAGTGGAGATGCGCATGGTCGTTCTCCCGGTCAGCTGGCGATGGCGAGCACGGAATCGAAGAGCCTCTGTGACATCTGCATCACCTTGCTCGCGGCCAGATAGGCTTGCTGGAAGCGTATCAGATTGGCGGCCTCTTCATCCAGATTGACCCCGGCGAGACTGTCTCGCTGCGCCCGGATTTGCTCGTGCAGCGCCTGGGAAGCGGTGGCGCCATTGATCACCTCGCTCGCCTTGGCGCCGACCGCAGACACGGTGCGTGCGTAGACGCTTTGCAAGGTTGCGGTGGGCTGACCGGAGGCGTTAGCGTAGAGAAATTTGTCGGTCTGGATGGCGGCGAGCGCCAACGCGTTGCGATTGTCGGCCGGACCACTTCCAGGAGCGAGCGTACCGGTCGGGTCTTCTTCCGCAGCGGCGATCTGACGGGGATCGGTGATCGCCACGCCGATCTTGGAGGCGGCGTTACGGTACGGCGAGATGACGGCGGTCTCGCCGGTTTGCAGGGTCACTCCGGAGAAGTCGAGACCGTCGATCACGGAGTTTGCCGAAACATCGAAGACCTTGCCGTCGCTCTGCCGCGTCACGGTGAGCGTGCCATTGGTGTTGCTCAGAATATACGTGTCGGGGCGAAGCGCCCCAAGATCGACCGAAGAGGCAAACGGGACGGTAACGGTGCTGCCGGCCGAACCGGTGGTCGTCGCGGAGAGATCGATTCCGGAAAAATAGGCGCTCCCGGTCGATCCATCCAATCCATAGCCCGACGCATGCACTTCGTTGAATTTCACTGCGAGAGCGAGCGCAAGAAAACCGAGCTGGTCTTGCACTGGCTCGAGCGTGTCGCGCCTGAAAGCGAGCATGGCGCCCAGTTCGCCTTCGGTGATGAGTTGCTCGGGGAGGATTTGAGCCGCTCCGGTGCCGATCTGGTATGTGACCTGGGTGCGCATGGGCTGCGCGGGATCGGGCCGGGTGGCGAGCGTGGCGCTCTCCATTCCCTGCACCAGCGCCTGCCCGTTGCCGATGAACACGTTCATGATGCCGCGATCATCGACCACCGCATGGACGTTGACGAGCTTGGAGAGTTCGGCGAGCGCCTGGTCGCGCTGATCGAGCAGATCGTTGGGCGCGGCGCCGTTGCCCACGCCGAGCGCCCGCGTGATTTCCTGGTTGAGCCGGGCGATTTGTTGCCCGTACTGGGTGATCTGCTGGGTGGCGAGCGAGACGTTCTGTTGCAACGCAGCGTCGATCTCTTCGATCCTGTCCGAGAGCAGGTGGAAACGATTGACCAGGGCCTCGCTTTGCGAGAGCATCGTCTGCCGCGCGGGGATGCTGGAGGGGTTGTTCGCTACTTCGTTCACGGAGTCGAAGAACTGCGCCATGGCCGAGGAAACCCCCAGATCCGGGTCGGCGATGAGATCGTCGATCGGTGCGATGAGGTTGCGATAGCTCTGGTAGTAGCTCGCCTGGCTCTGCGATTGCAGCAGTTGCCGATGCAGGAACTGGTCGTAGCTGCGCTGCACGTCCACGACGCGCGCGCCCTGCCCTACGTAGCCGTAGCCCATGTACTGCGACGGCTGGGTGGTCTGCACCGTACTCTGGCGGCTGTAGCCGGGCGTGTCGGCATTGGCGATGTTGTGGCTGGCGACGGTGAGCTTGGCCTGCGCGGCCATCAGCCCGGTCAATCCGATGTTGAGAAAATCGGCCATGGTTTGCTCCCGGCGCGAGGAAGATGTCGCCAGTAAACTAGCAATTTATGTGCCATGCTTTCGAGATCAACCGGGCAAGGCCGCGCGGAAGCGTTGGTCCTGCAGGATGGAGACGATCTTGTCGGCATAGCGGGGATCGGTGGCGTAGCCGCCGCGCACCAGCGCCGCGGCGAAGTCTCTTGGGGTGCGGCTGCCGGGAACGTAGGCATAGCGCTCGTTGTCCTGAATGAGGCGCACGTAATCGTCGAAGGCGGCGGCGTAGGACGAATAGACGCGGAATTTCGCGTTTTCGGTCACCGCCCGGCCGTTGTCGTATTCAGTAACCGGCAGG
>JAQUGB010000125.1 GCA_028684345.1 Tepidiphilus sp.
GGAACATGACCCATACCGGTCTGCTGATGGGGATGAGCCGCTATTGCCGTCCGCAGAACGTCGACTACATCTTCGCGTCGCATGCCGACCCGGACATCATCGCTTCGGTGAACAAGTGGATGGTGACTACGCACGCCAAGGTGTTCATCTCCAAGCTGTGGACGCGTTTTGTACCCCACTTCACCACGGGCAAGGATTATTCTTCTCGCATCATCGGCATTCCCGATCCCGGTATGCGCATCCCACTCGGCAATAGCGAGCTCGTCGCCGTGCCGGCGCACTTTCTGCATTCGGAAGGAAATTTCCAGTTCTACGATCCCGTCGCCAAGATCCTCTTTTCGGGAGACTTGGGCGTGTCGCTGGTCGATCACGAGCAGGCGGCGAAACCGGTGGAGGATTTCGATCGCCACATTCCCAAGATGCAGGCTTTCCATCAGCGCTACATGATCTCCAACAAGATCTTGCGCTTTTGGGCCAACATGGCGCGCCAGATCGAGATCGAAATGTTGGTGCCGCAGCACGGGCAGCGTTTCGTCGGCAAGGAGATGGTACGTCGATTCATCGACTGGATCGAGACCTTGCCCTGCGGCGTCGATCTCATGACCCAGGACGCCTATCGCATCCCGCTCTGAGAGCGCCCTGAGCGCGGGCATACGAAGGCCGACGGAACCGCATTCCGTCGGCCTTCGGCGTTTCAGCGCCGGGTACGGCGGATTCGTTCGATATAGCGGGCGTTGTCGGGAGGAATGCGGTCACGCTGGGCTTCGTGTAGCGTTTCGCCCAGGGCCTCGAGCACGTCGTGTAGGGCTTCGTGGAGGTCTCCACGCACGGCCAGCCGTTCCTGCCAGGCGGCGCGGATGCCGGGGGGCTGGTCGATCGAGAGCTGCTCGGCGATCGCCAGATGCAGCGACAGGTGCAGAAAGGGGTTGAGGCCGCCGTCTTCCGGCGTGTAATCGCGCGTGAGCGCCGCCTCGTCTTCCAGCAGAGGGAAATACTCCGGGTGCAGGGCGATCACGTCGGCGGCCATCGCTTCGATCGGCTCGAGCGGCAGCTTGTCGCGCCATTTGCGATAGGCTTGGGCAAAGAATCGCCGTACCTCTTCACGGCTGGGCGTGAACATCGTTTGTCTCCCTAGTGCCGGGGGGCTTGTGCGGCCAATGGCAGAGGTCATGAACCGGGCAGGCGTCGCAGCGCGGTGCCCGCGCGGTGCAGGTGTAGCGACCGAGCAGGATGAGCCAGTGGTGCGCATGCCGCCGAAAGCGCGGCGGGACGCGGGCGGTGAGCGATTCTTCCACGGCCCGGACGGTCTTGCCCGGAGCGAGGCCGGTGCGGTTGGCGACGCGAAAGATGTGGGTATCGACGGCGATCACGGGGTGCCCGAAGAGGGTGTTGAGTACCACGTTGGCGGTCTTGCGCCCCACTCCGGGCAGGGATTCGAGGAAGTCCCGGTCGTCCGGGATCTCGCCGCCGGTGGTCTCCAGCAGCCGGCGGGAGAGCTCATGGAGGTGCTTCGCCTTGCTGCGGTAGAGCCCGATGCGGCGGATGTGTTGGGCGATGCCTTCTTCACCCAGCGCCACCATGGCGCGCGCATCCGGTGCGACCGCGAAGAGGGTGCGGGTGGCTTCATTGACGCTCTTGTCGGTGGCCTGCGCCGAGAGGACGACCGCGGCGAGCAACTGGAAAGGGGTGGCGTATTCGAGTTCGGTCGTGGGATGGGGATCGAGCGCGGCGAGCCGCTCGAAGAAGGCTTCGATTTCCTGCGGCGTCATGGGTGCGGCGGGGTCGGCCGCAGCCGCTTCCCCGGCACCGAGGCGTTTGCGCTGGCGGTGTCGTGCCTGCGTTCCGTCGGCCGCTTTTTCAGGTGCTCGAGCCATGCGTTTTTCCGCTTCGGGCACGTGCGAGGGCGGCCGCCACGAGCGTGCGTTTGAGCCGATCTTCGTCGCGCGGACGGTGGATGCGCTTGCGGGGATCCTCGGCACGTTCGAGCCGGGCCTGGCGCCGCAGGAAACGCGCGCGCGAGGCGCTCGCTTCGGGAAAGGCGGGCACGGGCAGCAGGACGATGCAATCGACCGGGCAGGGAGGCAGGCACAGGCCGCAGCCGGTGCATTCGTCCTCGATCACCGTGTGCATGCGCTTGGGTGCGCCGAGGATGGCGTCCACCGGGCAGGCTTGGAGACACAGCGTGCAGCCGATGCAATCCGCTTCGACGATGCGGGCGACCTGGGGCGCTTGCGGTGGGCCGACTTCGGGATCGAGGGGGGGGGCGGGTACGCCGAGCAGGCTCGCCAGCCTGCCGATGAGGGCTTCCCCGCCCGGAGGGCAACGATTGGGCGTGCTCTCACCGCGCGCGAGCGCCTCGGCATAGGGGCGACAAGCAGGATAGCCGCAGCGGCGGCACTGCGTTTGCGGCAGCAGGGCGTCGATCTCGTCGGGCGTGGGCATCGTTTTTGGGTCGAAGAGGCGGGAAAAGACCGGTGCGGCGCCGACCGTCCGGGCCGAGAGGAGGTTCCCGGCCTGGACGGAATCAGGGCTCAACCGTCGTAGCGCGCTTCGAGCGCGGCGATGGCGGGCAGTTTCTTGCCTTCGAGGAATTCGAGGAAGGCTCCGCCACCCGTGGAGATGTAATCGATGTCCTTTTCCACGCCGAACTTCTTGATGGCAGCGATGGTATCGCCGCCGCCGGCGAGTGAATAGGCTTCCGAGTGCGCGATGGCGGAGGCGAGCATCTTGGTGCCGCCGGCGAACTGGTCGTATTCGAACACGCCCAGTGGTCCGTTCCACACGACGGTGCCGGCGTGCGCGACGATGTCGCAATAGCGCGAGGCGGTCTTGGGACCGACGTCGAGGATGCGGTCGTTCGGGCCGACTTCATCGACCGGGACGCGGTTGGCACGGGCAAACGCCGAGACTTCGTCGGCGACGACGACGTCGACGGGCAAGGGGACTTCGGAGCCGCGCGCGGCCATCATGTCCATGATCGCCTGCGCTTCCACCACGAGTTCCGGCTCGGCGAGCGATTTGCCAATGCGCTTGCCCGTGGCGAGGAGGAAGGTGTTGGCGATGCCGCCGCCGACGATGAGCTGGTCGACTTTCTCGGCGAGCGACTTGAGGATGGTGAGCTTGGTCGAGACCTTGGCACCGCCGACGATGGCCACGAGCGGACGCTTGGGATGTTCGAGGGCGCGGGAGAGCGCCTCGATCTCGGCGGCCATGAGGAGGCCGGCGCAGGCGACGGGGGCGAAGTGGGCGATGCCCACGGTACTGGCTTCTGCCCGGTGTGCGGTGCCGAAGGCATCGTTCACATAGACGTCGCACAGGGCGGCATATTTGCGCGCGAGTGCCTCGTCGTTCTTCTTCTCGCCGACGTTACAGCGTACGTTCTCGAGCAGCACCACTTCACCCGGCTGGACGGTGAATCCGCCATCGACCCAGTGCTCGATGAGCGGCACCGGCCGACCGAGGAGCTCCGAGAGCCGCTCGGCGATGGGTGCGAGCGAGTCTTCGTGGGTGCAGGCACCTTCCTTGGGGCGGCCGAGATGGGAGGTGACCATGACCGCGGCGCCTTGCTGCAGGCAGTATTCGATCGTCGGGACGGAGGCGCGGATGCGGGTATCGTCGACGATGCGCCCGGTCTCGTCTTGAGGCACGTTGAGGTCGGCACGGATGAAGACGCGCTTGCCGCGCAGTTCCACGTCCTTGAGGGTCTTGACGCGCATGGTCGGCTCCTCAGGCGCAGGTGGCGAGCGCCTTGGCGGCGTCGAGCATGCGGCAGGAATAGCCCCATTCGTTGTCGTACCAGGCGAGCACTTTGACGAGCGTGCCCTCGATGAGGCGGGTTTGCGTCGCGTCGAAAATGGCGGAGTGGCCGTCGTGGTTGAAGTCGCAGGATACGAGCGGATCGTCGTTCACCGCGAGGATGCCCTGGAGCGGACCCGCGGCGGCCTGGCGCATGAGTTCGTTGATTTCGTCCTTGCTCGTGGGGCGGCTCGCGGTGAAGGTGAGATCGACGAGCGAGACGTTGAGGGTGGGCACGCGCAGGGCGAAGCCGTCGAATTTACCCGCGAGTGCCGGCAGCACCAGCCCGACGGCCTTGGCGGCCCCCGTCTTGGTGGGGATGATGTTCATCGCCGCGGCGCGGGCCCGGCGCAGGTCCTTGTGGCGTGCGTCGATGAGCTGTTGGTCGAGCGTGTAGGCGTGTGCCGTGGTCATCAGGCCCCGTTCGATGCCGATGTTCTCGTGCAGCACCTTGGCCACCGGTGCGAGGCAGTTGGTGGTGCAGGAGGCGTTCGAGACGACTTGCATCTCGGGGCGCAGGATGCCGTGGTTCACGCCATAGACGATGGTGGCGTCGACGTCGTCGCCACCGGGCGCGGAGATGAGGACTTTTTTCGCCCCTTGTTGCAGATGGATCCGGGCCTTTTCCTTGGTGGTATAGGCGCCGGTGCATTCCAGCAGCACATCGACGCCGTGTTCGCCCCAAGGGGTTTCGAGGGGGTTCTTGGTCGAGTAGAAGGGGATGCGGTCGCCGTCGACGATGAGCGTCTTGTCCCCTTCGGTGGCCACGGGGAAGGGGAAACGGCCGTGGGTGGTGTCGTATTTGGTGAGGTGCGCGTTGGTGGGCAGGTCGCCCGAGGCGTTGATCGCCACTACCTCGAATTCGTCGCGCCGGCCGAGCTCGTAGAGGGCGCGCAGGGTACAGCGGCCGATACGGCCGTAGCCGTTGATCGCGATGCGGATTTTGCTCATGGGTCGCTCCTTGAAGGATGAAAAACGGGATCAGCGCGACAGCAGCAGTTTCGCCCGGGCGACGACGTGATCGACCGTGAAACCGAAGAACTCGAACAGGCGCGGGGCCGGGGCGGAGGCGCCGAAGCGGTCGATGCCGAGCACGTCGCCGTGGCTGCCGACGTAGCGCCACCAGCCTTCGCCCGAGCCGGCTTCGATGGCGAGTTTGGGCACGTCCGGCGGCAGTATCGCGTTGCGGTATTCGATCGGCTGCTGGTCGAAGCGCCGCGCGCAGGGCAGGGAGACGACGGCGGCGGCGATGCCGGACTGGGCCAGCGCGCCGCGCGCATCGAGCGCGAGCGACACCTCCGAGCCGGTGGCGATCAGGATGAGGTCGGGGGCGCGCTCGGCTTCCCGCAGCACATAGCCGCCGCGCCCGATCGCTTCGATCTGCTGCGGCGAGCGTTCGATGAAGGGCAGGTTCTGGCGCGACAGCAGCAGGGCCGAGGGGCCGTCGGTGCGCTCGAGCGCGAGGCGCCAGGCCACGGCCGTTTCGACGCTGTCGGCCGGACGCCAGACGTCGAGATTGGGGATGAGGCGCAGCG
>JAQUGB010000011.1 GCA_028684345.1 Tepidiphilus sp.
ACGAAGGCGCGGCGCTGCGACCCTGGGCGGCACTGGCCACGCTCGTCTTCGCCCTGATGGCCCACGCCGGGGCCAACGTGATCAACGATTATCACGATCGCGACACCGACGGACTCAATCACGACCGGCTCTATCCCTTCACCGGCGGCTCGCGTTTCATCCAGAACGAGGTGCTCACGGCGCGCGAAACCGCCTGGCTCGGCTACGGAGCGCTCGCCCTGGTGGTGCCGGCAGGGCTCGCGCTCGCCCTCACCAGCGGACCGCTGCTCGTTCCCATCGGCCTTGCAGGGCTATTCCTCGGCTGGGCTTATTCCGCGCCCCCGTTGCGGCTTGCCGGCCGGGGGCTGGGGGAAATCGCCATTACCGCGGCCTGGTTGCTGGTGATCGTCGGCACGCACTACGTCCAGATCGGCCATCTTTCGGTCGTGCCCGCCTTCGTGGGGCTGCCGTATGCGCTCCTGGTCGCAGCCATCCTCTACGTCAATCAATTCCCCGACGCCAAGGCGGATGCGGCTGCCGGCAAGCGCACGCTGGTCGTGCGACTCGGTCCCGAGCGTGCCGCCCGCGGCCTGTCCCTGCTGGGTCTGTATGCCGGCGGCTGGCACCTCGGCCTGATCGGGGCCGGAGGATTGCCCCCCCTCGCGCTCGGCGCATTGTTGCCGCTGCTCGCCCTCATTCCAGCCACGGACCATTTGAAAAAGCATGCCGGCGAGCCGGCAAGACTGCGTCCGGCCATCACCCGCACGCTTGCCGCCACCATCGGCTACGGAATCGCGCTCACCCTCATCCTGTGGATTTCGACATGATCGGACTCGTGCGCGGCATCGTCCGCGAAAAAGCCCCGCCGCTGATCCTCGTCGACACTGGCCCCCTCGGCTACGAGCTGCTCGTGCCCATGAGCACCTTCTACACCCTGCCGGCGATCGGGCAGGAAGTGATGCTGCGCACGCATCTCCTGGTGCGCGAGGACGAACACCAGCTCTATGGCTTTGCCACGGAAGAAGAGCGCCACGCCTTCCGTCAGCTCATTCGCATCGCCGGCATCGGCGCCCGTACGGCGCTCGCCATCCTCTCGGGCCTGAGCGTGCGCGAGCTGCGCGAAGCCGTATTGCTGCAAGACGGCGGTCGGCTCGTCAAAATTCCCGGCATCGGCAAGAAGACCGCCGAACGCCTGCTGCTCGAACTCAAGGACAAGACGGGAGCGCTGCAGCCCGGCGGCACGACCCCATCGACCGGGGCCGGTTCGATCGGCGCCTGCACAGCAGAAGAGACCGTGCGCACCGAGATCGTCGCCGCACTCTTGGCGCTGGGTTACTCCGAGCGCGAGGCGCTGCGCGCCGTGGCAGAGCTTCCGCCGCAGACCGACACGGCCTCCGGCATACGGCTCGCGCTCAAGGCCTTGGCGCCGGTGGGTTAGCCAGGAGGGAAAAGCGCCAGCACCATCGCCAAGGCAAGCGGCAGAAAGAGCACCGCGGCCAGGTTGCCGACCAGAACGATGGAAGCGACCTTGTCCGGTTCTTGGCCATAGCGTTCGGCGAACAGGTAATTGAGCACCGCCGGCGGCAGCGCACCGAAGATCACCAACAGCGCCGACTCGAGCGGCTCCAGGCGCACCCCCATCAACCGGTAGAGACCGATCATCGCCGCGGCGAGCGCCATGCCCGCGAGGGGGCGGGCCACGGCGACGATCGTCCCCAAACGCCAAGCGCGAATGGGCGTCTCGGCCAGGCGCACGCCGAGGCCGAAGAGCATGAGCGGAATCGAAATGTCGCCCAACATCTTGATGGTGGTGAGCAAGGGCGGCCAAACCGTCCAACCCGCCGCGCCCACGGCAAGCCCGGCGAAAGCGGCCAGCAGCGTGGGCACGCGCCAGAGATGGAACAGCCGGGCACGGCGATCGAGCAACCACACTCCCAGGCTGAAGTGCAACAAGTTGCTGACGATGAAGAGCACCACCATGGGGGGCAAAGCCACCTCACCAAAGGTCAACAAGGCGAGAGGCAAGCCGAGATTACCGCAATTGTTGAACATCATCGGAGGGGCGAGCGTCCGCACCTCCTGCCGCAGGTGGCGGGCAAGTCCCCACCCCATCAGCCCCGAGCCGCACACGAGGACCGCGGCAGCAAGCACGAGGGACAGATACTCCCTGACATCGACATGCCGGCCGGCGAGCGCGGCGAAGACGAGCGCCGGGGTGAAGACGTCCATGTTGAGCCGGTTCGCTCCCGAGAGCTCGGGACGGTGGCGCTTGCCAACGACGTAGCCCAGCGCCACCAGGGCGAAGAGGGGGAAGAGGATTTCGACGATGCGCTGTGCGAGCACGACCGTGCCTCACAGCACGTAGCGTGCCAGATCCTCGTCGCCGGCCAGATCGGCCAGCCGCCCATCGACGTAGGCAGCATCGATCACCACCGGCGGCAGCGGCTCCCCTCCGGCACGGAAAGAAACTTCTTCGAGGAGTTTCTCCATCACCGTGTATAGACGCCGCGCACCGATGTTCTCGACACGCTCGTTCACCGCCCAGGCGATCTCGGCGAGCCGTCGCACACCGTCGGGGGCGAATTCGAGTTCCACCCCGTCGGTGGCCAACAGCGCCCGGTACTGCTCCACCAGGCTCGCTTCCGTCTCGGTGAGGATGCGCACGAAGTCGTCTACCGTGAGGCTGTCGAGCTCGACCCGGATGGGGAAGCGCCCCTGCAGCTCGGGAATGAGGTCGCTCGGTTTGCTCAGGTGGAAAGCGCCCGAAGCGATGAAGAGGATATGGTCGGTGCGCACCATGCCATACTTGGTGGCCACGGTGGTTCCTTCCACCAACGGTAGCAAGTCGCGCTGCACACCCTGGCGCGAGACGTCGGTCCCCGCCGATTCCTGGCGCGCGGCGATCTTGTCGATCTCGTCGAGAAAGACGATGCCGTTTTGCTCCACGGCCTGCAGTGCTTCCTGCTTGAGCTCTTCGTCATCGACCAGCTTGGCGGCCTCTTCTTCCGTGAGCACTTCCATCGCCTCGCACACCCGCATCTTGCGCGTGCGCCGCTTACCGCTGCCCAGCGTCTGAAAAAGCCCCTGCAGCTGCTGAGTGAGCTCTTCCATGCCCGGCGGGCCGAAGATCTCGGCGCGCACGGCGGGTGAGACGACCTCGATTTCGATCTCTTTCTCGTCGAGCTGGCCTTCGCGCAGCATCTTGCGGAATTTCTGCCGCGTGGCGCTCTCGGCGGGCGCCGGCTCGTCGCCGAAGGAGCGCGCCGGCGGCAGCAACACGTCGAGGATGCGATCCTCGGCGGCGTCACGCGCCCGGTCGCGCACCCGGCGCATGGCCCGTTCCTTGGCCTCTTTCATGGCGATCTCGGCCAGATCACGGATGATGGTGTCGACGTCGCGCCCCACGTAGCCGACCTCGGTGAATTTCGTCGCCTCGATCTTGATGAAAGGCGCATTGGCAAGGCGCGCGAGCCGCCGTGCGATCTCGGTCTTGCCCACGCCGGTGGGGCCGATCATGAGGATGTTCTTGGGCGTGATCTCGTGGCGCAGGGGCTCGGGCACCTGGGCGCGGCGCCAGCGGTTTCTGAGCGCCACGGCCACGGCGCGCTTGGCCTCGTGCTGGCCGACGATGTACTTGTCGAGTTCCGAGACGATCTCGCGGCAGGTGAGCGGGGTCATTCCAGCACCTCGATGACGTGGTTTTGATTGGTGTAGATGCACAGATCGCCGGCGATGCGCAAGGACTCGGCGACGATCTCGCGCGGCGGCAGCGCGGTGTGGCGCAGCAGCGCCTGGGCCGCGGCCTGGGCATAGGCCCCGCCCGAGCCGATGGCGACGATCCCCTCCTCGGGTTCGAGCACGTCGCCATTGCCGGTGAGGATGAGGGAGTGGTCGCGGTCGGCCACGGCGAGCATGGCCTCCAGCCGGCGCAGCATGCGGTCGGTGCGCCAATCCTTGGCGAGCTCGACCGCGGCGCGCAGCAGGTGGCCCTGGTGCTTCTCGAGCTTGGCCTCGAAGCGCTCGAAGAGGGTGAAGGCATCGGCCGTGGCGCCGGCAAACCCCGCGAGCACCTTGCCGTGATAGAGCGTGCGCACCTTGCGCGCCGTGGCCTTGACGACCACGTTGCCCAGAGTGACCTGCCCGTCGCCCCCCAGCGCCACCATGGTGCCGCGGCGCACCGACAGGATCGTGGTGCCGTGATAAGGTTCCATGAGACTCCTTCGTCGTTAATAGACTTTCGTTTGGATCGTGGCGACCTGATCCATGCTCAGCACATCGAAGAGAGCGTTCACCACTTGGCTGACGTTGCGCAGGATCACCTGCTTGCCTTGCCCCTTGAGCGCGGCGAAGGCATTGTAGAGCATGCCCGCAGCGACGAAATCCACACGACGGAGGTCGCGACAATCGATGATGATGGAGTCGTGATCGCGGGAATGATTCAGGATCTCCTGTACCAGGTCGCTGATCGAGCGCTCGTCTACGTCTCCCGTCAGCGCCAACTCGCCTTCCGGAACATCGGGCACGGCAGAGGCATCGCCGGCAGGAGAGGATTCGGCCCCGACACAGGCCGGATCGCTCATCCATACGGGCGGGATGGCCTCGAAGGTCCCGGCAAAATCGACCACCAGCGATTCGGCCCGCTCCATCTGCCCCGCTGCAGTACGCCAAACGATCTCCAACTCCCATAGGGCACGGTCGTCACCTGCCTTGCGGCGCGCTTGCTCCAGCACCGAAAGGGCGACATCGAGGCGTAGCCATCGAATCTTGACCCCTTTGTCGAGCAATTTTTTTAGCAAGGCCAACAACAAGGCCGCCCCCGAGGGCTCGATCCGACGCAATCGGGCAGCATCCAGGCGGATTTCCGAGGCTGCCTTGGCCAAGCGCAACAGCCGCTCCTGTAACGGAGCGAACGCAGAAGCATCCAGGTTCATGGGCAAGACGACCAGAGGTGCGCCAGGCAGCTTGGATCCATGAGCCTCGCCGTCGTCACCGAGCACGGGGGGAGAGCATCCGAAGTGCACGGCGTAGGCCAGCGCCGCCTCCTCGAATCGCTTGCGATCCCCACGAGCAGCGAGCATGTCGAACAGCACCCACCACGCCTCTTTGGGCGCGGCGCTATCGGCGAGAAAGCGCTCCAGGGTCGAGAGCGCAGAGACCTCGTCCCCTCGCGCCCAATACATCCCCGCCTCCTGCACGGCGTCTCGCCCCATGAACAGGTCTTCGACTGCCAGGGCCGTCGCGGCCAAGGCGTCCTCTTCGAAGGCGAACGGATCGTCCGGATCGTGGTTCATACCGCAGGGCTCCTCCCGATCTTTGCAGTCTACCTGCAGAATCGTGCCACGCCAATCTCCAGAGGCTCGGCGAACGATTTTCCCTGCGGCGCAACCACAGGTTTGCCGACCGCGGCGCTCGGCAATTCTTTCAAGGGTCTGGCCCCCGGCCGATACGCTATAATCGGCTTCATCATGGCCCCCTCTGCCCCTGCCGCTGCTCACACGCTCGAGATCCGCGTCTATTACGAAGACACCGATTGCGCCGGTGTCGTCTATTATGCCAACTATCTCCGTTTTTGCGAGCGCGGGCGCACCGAATTTTTGCGCGCCCTCGGTTTCTCGCAAAGTCGGCTGATGCGCGAACACGGAATCGGGTTCGTCGTGCATCGGCTGCAGGCGCACTATCGCCACCCGGCACGGCTCGACGACCGGTTACAACTGGTAACCCGCGTACACGCCTTGGCGCGCGCCAGCATCGTCTTTACACAACGGCTCTGGCGCGATACGCTGCCGATCTTCGACGCCGAGGTCACCGTGGCCTGCGTCGATCTGCAGCGTGGCCGGCCAGTCGCGCTTCCAGCCGTCTTACGCACGCAGATCCCCCTTTCCTGAGCCCACCATTCCGTCCACCATGAACGTCACCACCGATTTGTCGTTTACCCATCTGGTCCTGCAAGCCAGCGTGCCGGTCCAACTGGTCATGCTCATCCTCGTCCTGTTGTCGGTCATGTCCTGGTACTGGATTTTCCGCAAGATTTTCCAAGTCCGGCACGCACGCCGACGCACCGATGCCTTCGAGACGAGTTTCTGGCAGGGCAGCGACCTCGAAACGCTCGCGCGCATGACCGAAACACGCCTCCAACATGCCGGCCCCATGGAGCTCGTCTTCCTTGCCGCATGGCGCGAATTCCTGCGCCAGCGCAGTCGCTCGCTCGACCCTGCGGCCGAACTCGAGAGCGTTCGCCGGGCCATGCGCGCTGCCTATCAGCGCGAAATGGACGAACTGGAGGCACACCTGTCCTTCCTCGCCTCCACCGCTTCGGTGGCACCCTACATCGGCTTGCTCGGCACGGTCTGGGGCATCATGAACTCCTTCCGCGGCTTGGCGAACATGACTTCGGCCACGCTGTCGCACGTTGCACCGGGCATCGCCGAGGCGCTCATCGCCACGGCGATCGGCCTCTTCGCCGCCATTCCCGCAGCGGTGGCCTACAACCACTTCACCCATGACATCGAGCGCCTGTCGGTACGCATCGAGACTTTCATGGAAGAACTGACGAACCTGCTGCAACGGCAGCTGCGCTGACGCCGGAGGCATTCCGATGGCCAAACGCAAGTTGATGAACCAGATGAACGTCGTACCCTACATCGACGTCATGTTGGTGCTCCTGGTAATCTTCATGGTCACCGCCCCCATGATCCAGCTGGGTAACGTCGAGCTGCCCAGCGTGGGCAATCTGCCTGCGCCGCCCTCGCAAGCGGCGATCGTGATCGTGCGGGCCGACGGCAGCCTTGCGCTCAAGCCGAACCCCGCCGCGCCCGAAAAGAACGTCGACGGGCCGACGCTTCTGCGCGAGCTACAGGCGCTCAAAGCCAAGGATCCGAACCTGGCGATCGTCGTGGCCGGAGATCGTCGTGCCACCTACGAGAAAATCATGGACACACTCGACCGGCTGCGCAACGAAGGCTACACCCGCATCAGCTTGCAGACGAGCAGTTCCCCGCGATCGTCAACCGGGGGCGCCACCGCGCCCTGAGCCCCTCATGGCAGAGCCTTTTTTCCGCTCCTCCGCCCCCTCGCCCCGTCGCAGCAGGCAAGGCAGACTGGTTGCCATGATGCTTGCCGTGGGGCTGCACCTGCTGCTCCTATCCTTCATCGCTTTCTCGGTACGATGGAAAGTCGGCGAGCCCTCGCCCTTGCTCGTCGATCTCGTGGCCGCACCACAGGCCGCCCACACACAGCTCGCCAAAAGTCCGGAACCCACCCCGGGTCCTCAGCCGGCACCCAAGCCCGAGCCCAAACCGGAACCCGCTCCACCCAAACCGGAACCTCGTCCGGAGCCCCCCAAGCCCCTGCCGGAACCGAAACCCGAGCCCAAACCGGAACCGCCCAAGCCCGAGCCGCCCAAAGCCGAACCCAAGCCCTCCGCGCCGGAGAAACCCGACATCGCGCTCAAGGAAGAGGCGAAAAAACCCGAACCCAAGAAAGAACCGCCCAAGAAAGAACCGAAGAAAGAGCCGCCCAAACCGGAAAAAGAGCCCCCCAAGCCCGAGCCGAAGAAGCCCGAACCGAAGAAGGAACTGCCGCTCGACGACTTCGCCAAGCTCGCCGAGGCGCGCTTGCGCCAGCAAAGCCCCAACGCGCCAGCGCAGACTCCGAGCACCGGTGGCGCCCCCAGTGGCCCGTCGGAGCAGGCCCGCGCCACCTACATCGACCAGATCCGCGCCAAGGTGCGGGGCAACATCGTCGTTCCACCGGGCGTGCAAGGAAACCCGGAAGCGGTATTCATCGTCGACCAGCTGCCGGACGGGACGGTCATCAACGTCCGCCTGGTACAATCCTCCGGCAATCCGGCGCTCGACGCCGCCCTCGAGCGCGCGATCCGGCGCTCCAGCCCCCTGCCGCTACCCGAAGACAAGCGACTCTTCGAGCGCACCCTCACTCTCAAGCTGCGGCCATTGGCGCAATGAGCACGTGAATGCGTTGCCAGCAAAGGGAATTTGTGCAAAACTTGCCGCTTCACATCTTGCGGATGATCGCGATGCGGGGATTCGCTCATCACCTCTTCCACTGGCGTCTAGTCGTCACGCTGCTGCTCGCCACCTGCGCGGCGCTGCCTGCACGGGCGCAGCTGACCGTCGAAATCACCGGTGCCGGCGGTCAACGCATTCCCATCGCCATCCCCTATTTGGCCGGTGAAGAACTCTTGCCGACCCCGATTTCCCAGATCGTCGGTCAGGATCTCGCCAAGAGCGGCATCTTCCAGTTGGTCGATGTCGGCCTCCTACGGCTGCCCGAGGATCAGATCCCAGATTATGCCAACCTCGCCGTGCGCGGCGCCGATGCCGTGCTCGCCGGTAGCGCTACCGTCCTGGGCGCGGGTCAATACGAGGTGCGGGTGCGGGTATTCGACACGCGGCGCCAGGTCGATCTCGGCGGCATCCTTTACCGCTTCACCCCCTCGCAAACCCGGGCCACCGCGCACCGCATCGCCGACTTCGTCTATGAAAAGCTCACCGGAATCCCCGGCTACTTCGCCTCACGGCTCGCCTACGTCGTCAAACAAGGGAATCGATACGAACTTCGCATCAGCGAGGCCGACGGCAGCAACTCGGTCCCGGCGCTCATCTCGCAGGAACCAATCATCTCGCCGGCCTGGAGCCCTGACGGCACCAAGGTGGCCTACGTCTCGTTCGAGGCGAAGAAGCCGATCGTATACGTGCATGAGCTCGCCACCGGCCAGCGCCGCGTGGTAGCCAATTTCAAGGGCTCGAACTCCGCACCGGCCTTTTCACCCGATGGGCAGAGCATCGCGCTCGCGCTCACCCGCGACGGCATCTCACAGATCTACCTCATCCCGGTCTCCGGCGGCGGGCCGGTACGCCTGTCGCGCAGCAGCGCCATCGACACCGAGCCGGTCTTCTCCCCCGACGGTCGCCATCTCTATTTCACCTCCGACCGCGGTGGCTCGCCCCAGATCTACCGCATGCCGGCGAGCGGCGGCGCGGCCGAGCGAATCACTTTCGAGGGAGAATACAACGTCAGCCCCGACGTCTCGCCCGACGGCAAGCTCCTCACCTTCGTCACGCGCAACCAAGGGCGTTATCAGGTGGCGCTCCTCGACCTGCAAACGCGCCAGCAGCTCATCCTCTCCGATTCCACGCGCGACGAATCGCCTTCGTTCGCGCCCAACGGACGCATGATCGTCTATGCTTCAGAATTCGGCGGACGAGGATCCCTCTTCGCCGTCTCGACCGATGGCAAAGTTCGCCTTCGCCTCTCGGCCGAGGGAGCCGACGTGCGGGAACCGGCCTGGGGGCCGCTACCGCGCTGAGGTCCTTTGTGTTCGTTCCCTTTTCAATCATTGCACAGGAACCGTGAAACAAATGAAAAAACTACTCACTCCCGCGGTCTTTTGTCTCGGGATCATCCTTTCGGCCTGTTCCTCGACCGGCACCGTGGAAGAAGGCACGGGAAGCGTCGAAGACCGCAACGTCGGCGCCGTGACCACGGTGACGCCGACCTCCCCACGCAGCGCCGCACTGGCCGCCCTGCGCGACCCCAACAGCCCCCTGTCCAAGCGCAGCATCTACTTCGACTTCGACAGCTACGTCGTCAAGCCGGAGTTCCAGTCGCTGGTGCAGGCCCATGGTCGCTTCCTCGCGCAAAACCCGGATTTCAAAGTCCTGATCCAGGGCAACGCCGACGAGCGCGGTAGCCGTGAGTACAACTTGGCGCTGGGTCAAAAACGCGCCGAGGCGGTCAAGAACGCACTCCTGACCTTCGGTGCGCGCGAAGATCAGGTCGAAGCGGTGAGCCTGGGCGAGGAGAAGCCCATCTGCACCGATCGCACCGAAGAATGCTACGCGCAAAACCGCCGTGCCGACATTCTATATTCGGGTGAATTTTGACGGAGGCGCGTTCGATGCCCAAGCCCCCTGTCTGGCCGCTCTACGTCCTTATCGCCTCGGCAGCTTTTTGCCGTCCGGCATTCGCGATCTTCTCCGACGATCAGGCGCGGCAGGGGGTGGCCGAGTTACGCCAACAGGTGCAGACCCTCGGTGAGCGCGTCGACAACCTGGCGCGCGCGCAAGTTACCCAGAGCAACGACCTCGAGCGCTTGCGTGAAGAGATGCGCCGCCTCACCGGACGCATCGAAGAGCTGCAATACAAACTCGAACAGATCGAGAAACGGCAGAGGGATTTTTATCTCGATCTCGATGCCCGTCTCACGGCCCTGGGTGCCGGCGCCACGGGATCGGCGGCGCCCGCCGCCACCTCGCCGGCCCAGCCCACCACCCAAGGCGCCCCCGCCTCGTCTGGCAATGCGAAAGCCGATTTCGATGCAGCCCTCGGAAAACTCCAGTCGAGGGACGCCAAAGGGGCGCTTGCGGCATTCCAGGACTTCCTGCGCCAACATCCCAACGATGCGCAGATTCCTCAAGCACATTTCTGGGCCGGCACGGCTGCTTTACAGCTCAAGGAATACGAGACCGCACGCCGCCATTTCGCCCGCGTGGTGTTCGATCACCCCAAACACGAGCTCGCCCCAGACGCCATGCTGGGGCTAGCCAATGCTCTGCAAGGCATGGGCGATGAAGTCGGCTCCATCGACATGCTCAAGCGTCTCGTGGAACGTCATCCCAATACCCCGGCGGGTCAAGTTGCCCGCCAACGTCTGGGGCGATGAAAACGCGAGATCGTCTGCGGGTCAGCGAGATCTTCGCCTCCATTCAGGGAGAATCGACGACGGTGGGCGTGCCTACCGTCTTCGTGCGCCTCACCGGCTGTCCTCTACGCTGCCATTGGTGCGACACGACCTACGCCTTCAGCGGCGGCGATCGTCTCTCGATCGACGAAATCCTCGAGCGGGTGGGCGCCCTGGGGCTATCCGAAGTCTGCGTCACCGGCGGAGAGCCTCTGGCACAGCCGGCCTGCCACGAGCTGCTCACGGCGCTACTCGATGCGGGGCATCGCGTCTCGCTCGAGACGAGCGGGGCGATCTCCATCGTCGGACTCGACCCCCGCGTGCGCTGCGTGATGGATCTCAAAGCCCCCGGTTCGGGCGAAGCCGACAAGAACCTGTGGGACAACCTCCAACACCTGCGCGCGCACGACGAGGTGAAGTTCGTGCTCGCCGACCGCACCGACTATGAGTGGGCCAAGGATGTGCTCGAGCGCCACGGGCTCGCCCGCCGTGCCACCGTGCTCTTCTCACCGGTAGCCGGGTCGCTGCCGCCCGCGCTTCTGGCCGAGTGGATCCTGGCCGACCGCCTGCCGGTGCGTTTCCAGCTGCAATTGCACAAAATTCTTTGGGGCGACACGCGCGGCAAGTAACGCCTCATCGCCCATCGCCTCTTGAGCGAGGACCCCTGTGATGAATGATGTCCCCTCCCGCAACGCCGTGGTGCTGCTCTCCGGCGGGCTCGACTCGAGCACGGTGCTCGCCATCGCCCGCACCGAAGGCTTTCGTCCCTATGCCCTGTCGGTGGCCTACGGCCAGCGGCACGACGCGGAACTCGCGGCCGCGGCGCGCGTGGCCCAAGCATTGGGCGCCGTCGAGCACCGCGTCGCCCGGGTCGATCTGGGCGTATTTGGCGGCTCGGCGCTCACGGATGCGGCGATCGCCGTGCCCGAGACACCGAGCGAAGGCATTCCCGTCACTTATGTGCCAGCGCGCAACACCGTGCTCCTGTCGGTGGCGCTCGCCTGGGCCGAGGTGATCGGGGCTTACGACATCTTCATTGGGGTCAATGCCGTGGACTATTCCGGCTATCCCGACTGTCGGCCGGAATTCATCGCCGCCTTCGAGGCACTGGCCAACGTCGCCACCAAGGCCGGGGTCGAAGGGGCGCGTTTTCGCGTCCACACCCCGCTCATGCGGCTCTCGAAAGCCGAGATCATCCGCCGCGGGCTGGAACTCGGCGTGGATTATTCCCTCACCGTTTCCTGCTACCAAGCCGATGAAGCGGGGCGTGCCTGCGGCCGCTGCGATGCCTGCCGGCTGCGCGCCCAAGGGTTCGCCAAAGCGGGGGTCCCGGATCCGACCCCTTATCGCTAAGGACACGGTCGTTGCTTGGCAAACACGCGGCGATCGTCGTAGCATTGACACCAAACCGCACGGTCTAGCGCACGATGGCCCGTACTCCTACTCCACCGGAACTGCCCACTGCTTCCAGCCTCGTCGGTCCCGGCGATCGGCGCCGGCTCGACCTGCTGCTCGCCGGGCTCGACCTACTCGACCAGGCGATCGCTGTATTCGATGCCACCCCCAAACTCGTGGCCTGGAACCGGGCCATGCAGCGTCTGCTCGATTTCCCCGAAAACCTCGTCCATGAAGGCACGCCTTTCGAAGCCTTCGCCCGTTTCAACGCCGAGCGCGGCGAATACGGCGAGGGCGACATCGAGCGCCTGGTGGCCGAACGGGTGATGGCCGCACGCGCATTCCAGCCGCACTACTTCGAGCGAGTGCGCCCCAACGGGCGCATCCTGGCGGTACGCGGCGTGCCCATCCCCAACCTCGGGTTCGTGTCGCTGTGGACCGACATCACCGAGCAGCGGCGCTACGAGCGCCTCATCGAGGAGCAGAACCAGACCTTGGAAGCCCGGGTAGCCGAGCGCACGGCGGCGCTCGCGCGGGCCAACGAAGAGCTGCGCGCCGCCCAGGTTGAACTCGATCAGACCGCCGAGGCCTTGCGCCGCTCCGAAGAGCGTCTGCGACTCATCCTCGACTCGATCCCGGCCATGGTGGCCTATCTGGATGCCGACGAGCGCTACCGTTTCGCCAACCGGGTCTACGCCGAATGGTTCGGTCTCGAACAGGACGAGATCGTGGGCCGCCCTGTGGCCGAAATCACCGGACCCGACACCTACACCCAGATCGCGGCCCACTTGACCCGCGCCCACGCCGGCAAGACCGTCAGCTACGAATACGCCCGCCGCAACGCCCAGGGCCGGCTAGTCCATGCCCGTAGCACCGTCGTGCCTGAATGCGACGAGCATGGCGCGGTCGTGGGTTTCTTCGTGCTCTCGATCGACATCACCGAGCAGAAAGCACATCAGAACGCCCTCATCCAGGCGCAGAAGATGGAAGCGATCGGGCAGCTCACGGGCGGGGTCGCACACGATTTCAACAACCTGCTCACCACCCTCATCGGCAACCTCGAAGGGCTCAAGCGCTATCTCGGCGATTCCAGCGCCGTACGCGAATACCTGGAACCGGCCCTCGCGGCGAGCACCCGGGGCGTGGCGCTCATCCGCCGCCTGCTCACCTTCGCACGCTCGCAGCCGCTCGCACCGCAGGCGGTCGAAGTCGGAGAGCTGGTACGCTCCATGGGCGTGATCCTCGAGCGCACCCTGGGGGAGACCATCGCCATCGTGCTCGACCTCCCCGCGGCCCCTCTTTACGCCTACGCTGACGCGCATCAGCTCGAGAATGCGCTCCTCAATCTCGCCCTGAACGCCCGCGACGCCATGGCCGAGCGCGGCGGCACACTGACGATCCGCGTCCGCCCCTGGCACCGCGATGAAGGCGTGGCCTCCGACATCCCCGTCGGCGACTATGTGCGCTTCGACGTCAGCGACACGGGATGCGGGATGGCCCCAGAGCAATTGACCCGTGTCTTCGAGCCGTTCTACACCACCAAGCCGTTCGGCCAGGGGAGCGGCCTGGGGCTGGCGATGGTCTATGGCTTCGTACGTCAGTCCGGCGGCGACATCCAGGTACGCAGCGAACCCGGCCGCGGCACGACCTTCTCCTTTGCCCTGCCCCTGGCACCGGCAGCGGCCGACGTTCGCGGAGCAAACCGAGAGGAAGAGGCCGAGACCCCGCCTTCTCCTCCCCGCATGGTGTTGCTGGTGGAAGACGAACTGCCGGTACGCCACGTCCTGCGCCAGCAGCTCATGGCGTTGGGACACACCGTGCTGGAAGCGGCCAACGCACATGAAGCATTGGAGCTGCTCGAGCACGTCGAGGAAATCGAACTCCTCGTCACCGATGCCGTCATGCCGGGCGAGCTCGACGGGCGCCGTCTCATCGCCCGTGCTCGTATGCTACGATCGGCACTGCCTACCGTGCTGGTCACGGGCTATGCCCACGACGATGGCCCCCCGGTGGATGGCTACATCGTCCTGCCCAAACCCTGTACCCAGGCCCAACTCTCCCGGGCGCTCGTCGCCGCCCAGCGCCTCGCCGCAGGAATACCCCGATGAACGCTCCCGACGCCCATCTGCTCGTCGTCGAAGACGACCCCGACGTCGCCCGTCTCATCTGCCGCAGCCTGGGCGAATTCGGCTTCGCCTGCGACGTGGCCGCGAGCGGCCGCGCCGCGCTCGAAGCCGTGCGCACCCGCACGCCGGAGCTGGCGATCGTCGATCTGGGACTACCGGACATGGACGGCCTGGCGCTGATCGCCGAGATGCAGCGCCTGCACCCCTGCGCCGTGCTGATCCTCACCGGCCGCGCGGGCGTGGCCGATCGCGTGCTGGGGCTGGAGCTGGGGGCGGACGACTATCTCGTCAAACCCTTCGAGCCGCGCGAGCTGGTGGCCCGGGTGCGCTCCATCCTGCGCCGCTACCAGAAGACCGCCGCCCCTTCCGCCGCAACGGAAGGGGGCTGCGCGCATTTCGCCGGCTGGCGCTACGATCCGGCGAGCCACACCCTCACCGATCCGGAAGGCGGCAGCACGCGGCTCTCCACCGCCGAAGCGCAGCTGCTGATGCTCTTCCTCGCCCATCCCAACCGCATCCTCTCGCGCGAACGCCTCGTGGGAGACCGTCCCGTCGAATCGTACGATCGCAGCATCGACGTGCGCATCTCCCGTCTGCGGCGCAAGCTGCGTGACGATCCGCACGACCCGCGCCTCATCAAGACGGTCTATGGCACGGGCTATCTCTTCGCCGCCCCCGTGCGATGGGAGTAGAATCCGCTGGGAGTAGAATCATTTTTTTTCTTCCCTGCGACCGAATCCATACCATGACCATGAACGATCCTTCCCGCCCATTCCGCATCCTCGGCATTCAGCAGATCGCGCTCGGTGCGCTGGACAAAACGCGGCTCGCCCGCCTGTGGGTCGAGCTCTTCGGCCTGCCGGTGACCGGCACCTTTCGCTCCGAGCGTGAGAACGTGGATGAAGACATCGTCGCCCTGGGCGCGGGCCCCTTCAAGGTCGAGGTCGACCTGATGCAACCGCTCGATCCGGAGAAAAAACCGGCTGTGCACGCCACCCCGCTCAACCACGTCGGCCTGTGGGTCGACGACCTGCCCAAGGCGGTCGAGTGGCTCTCGGCGCATGGCGTGCGCTTCGCCCCCGGCGGCATTCGCCGCGGCGCGGCCGGCTACGACATCTGCTTCATTCACCCCAAAGGCAACGACGAATTCCCGGTGAGCGGCGAAGGCGTGCTCATCGAGCTCGTCCAGGCTCCGCCGGAAGTGATCGAAGCGTACGCGACGATCGCCGCCGCCTCACACTGATTTTGTCTAGGTGTCAGGTCCCGGACGATTGCATCGACCTGCGACGTCGTGCATTATTCTTGGGTCGCACCCCGACAGCGGCATCTGAGGGGTTGTTACCACGGGAAAGAGACACTCACTTACGCTTACGCTACACATCACGCGCCGCAAGGAATTCTTTGCTTTGATTTCTTTGCCCAGCAATGGGGCGGGTGCTGGATCATCACCGACCCTGCTGACGACTCAAGCCACCCCCGCAAAGTGTGCGCGGGGCAGCATCCAGCGGCCTGGCTGGCCGGGAAGTTCAATGAAACCGAAGTGCTGGTAGAACGCAGCCGCTTTGGGCGACTTGGCGTCGACGACGAGGGCAGCCACCGCGAGGGTTTTGCTGGCGGCCGCAACGCGCTTGCACGCATCGGCCAGCAGGATCGAACCGAGTCCCTGTCCCTGAAACTGCCGGGCCACGGCCAAACGGCCGAGTAATGCCACAGGCACGGGGTAACGGGGCAGTTTTTTACGCCACTTCTCGGGCAGCGTCTCAGCGGCGATGCTGGCGGCACTGAGTGTGTAGAAACCGGCAACCACCCGGGGTTGCTCGGCTGGGCTCGCCACAAAAACCCGTGCCACGCCACGCTTGATGTCCTGACTGGCGTAGCGCTGCAGGTATTCGTCGAGCGCTTTCTCACCACAAGCGAAATCAGCCGTCCGTGCATCGCCGTCGAGCGCGCGAATACAATAGGCCATTTACTTCACGTGCTCGGCGTGACGGGCGAATGCGCGCTGCAGTGCCGCGTTGGCTTGGGGCTGCGTATCCAACGCATCGAGAAACGCAGCGAAATCATCCTGAGACAAGGTGATGCTTTCGTGCGCCTGCACGACCGACTTGGCTTGTTCGAGTGCGTTCCTGAGCACGAACTCGGACACGCTCATATGCGCATACGCAGCCGCTTTGTCGAGCAAGCGGCGCATTTCCTGATCGCAGCGGATGTGCAACCGGGTGTTTTTGGCAAGGGTTGTCATGGTCGACTCCTGATGGCGCTCGAAGTTAAATTGTGCGCCATTTGTACGCACAATTCAAGCCCAAAACAGAATACTTCAACGGTTCAGGATTGCCAATGCGAAAGTCGTCGGCGTGACGATACGCGCCCGGCCGATGCTGCCGCGTTGCAACAGCCCGGCGCGGCGGTCGCCGGTTACCAGGTAGTCGGCCTCACCGGCCAGAGCCATCGCCAGCAGGAAGGTATCGTTCGGATCGTTCGCCTCGAGGTTTTCCGGCAAGGCCGGCAGCACTTCCAGAACGATGGCAAGCTGCATATTGTTGAGCATCGTGCCGATGCGGTGCGCAGGCAGGAGGGTCTTAAGCTTCGGGTAGCGGCTCACACGCCGCAGCTCGTCGAGCTGCGGCTTCGAGGTCACCAGCTCGAAACGCGCCGCGCGCCAGGCGCGGTAGATGACATCGGTCGGGCCATGGGGAGAGATCAGCGCCCCGAGCAACACGTCGGTGTCCAGGATGACGCGCATCAGTGCTCACGTGCCCACTGCACCGCCTCGTCGATGAGCTCGTTCAGCTCGGCCTCGCCCATGCCAGAGGCAGCGGCCTTGGCCTGCTCGACGGCGCGCTCCAGGAGATAGGCGCGCACGGCTTCCTCGATGAAGCGCGACAGATCGCCCTTGCGCCCGCCGCCTCGAGCGGCGAGGAACATGCGCACGGATTGATCGACGTCCGACGACACGGTGATGTTCCAACGCACGGTATTCATGATGCCCTCCAAATCAGTGTTTGAGTACATAGGCGTTTATACACCTTGAGAAGAATCCCCGCAATGGTTGCCAGAAAGCAAAAAGCCGACCCCGAGAGGCCGGCTCTTTCTCTTCATCCTCGCGAGAAGGAGGATCACTCGAATTCGAGGATCACTTCGTCCACCGCCAGGCTCGCGCCCGGTTTGGCGACGATCTTCTTCACTTTACCGTCCTGCTCGGCGCGCAGGATGTTCTCCATCTTCATCGCCTCGATCACGGCGAGTTTCTCCCCGGCCTTCACCTCCTGCCCTTCGGCGACCGCGACCTCGCGCAGCAGCCCCGGCATGGGCGAGAGGAGGAACTTGGACATGTCGGGGGGCGATTTCACCGGCATCAGCGGCCAGAGGGAGGCGATGTGCGCCGGCAGGACGCGGGCGCGCAGCTCGGCGCCGTGATGGCGCAGCACGTAGAGGATCCCCTCGCGTTCGAGCTGCACCGTCATCGGCGCATCGCCGATGCGCACCTGCAGCACGATTTCGCCCAGGCGCCAGCGCGGGTCGAAGTCGATCTGCAGCATCCGATCGCCCGAGCGCACCACGAAACGGGTGTCCGAGAGTTCCTCGACTGCGGCCGCCGTGGCCCCCTGCGCGTCGATCACCTGGTAGTTCGGCGAGGGCGCGTAGCGATGGCCGTTCATCTGACCGGAGAGCCGGGCGTTGCGCAGCCGCCACTTGTGCTCGACCGCCGCGAGAATGAGGCGCAGCATCAAGGGGTCTTCGTGCGGCACCATCTCCGGCGTGAATCCGTGGGGAAATTCCTCGGCGATGAAGCCGGTGGTGAGCCGCCCCTCGCGGAAGCGCGGATGCTGCATGAGCGCCGCCTGGAAGGGGATGTTGGAGTGGATGCCGCGGATGACGAAGGCGTCGAGCGCCTCCTGCGTCCGCTCGATCGCCTCCTGCCGGTCGCGCCCGTGCACGATGAGCTTGGCGATCATCGAGTCGTAGTACATCGAGATTTCGCCGCCCTCATAGACGCCAGTGTCGACGCGCACCTGGCCCGGCACTTCGGCGGGCGGGCGGAACTTCACCAGGCGCCCGGTGGAAGGCAGGAATCCGCGGAAGGGATCCTCGGCGTTGATGCGGCATTCCATCGCCCAGCCGTCGATGCGCAGCTGCGATTGCGCCAGCGGCAGCTTCTCGCCGGCAGCGATGCGGATCATCCACTCGACCAGATCAAGCCCGGTGATCATCTCGGTGACCGGGTGCTCGACCTGTAGCCGCGTGTTCATTTCGAGGAAGTAGAAGGACTTGTCCTTGCCGACGACGAATTCCACCGTGCCGGCGGACTGGTACTGGACCGCGCGCGCGAGCGCCACCGCCTGCTCACCCATGGCGCGGCGGGTGTCGGGGTCGATGAAGGGGCTGGGCGCCTCTTCCACGACTTTCTGGTGGCGACGTTGCACCGAGCATTCGCGCTCGAAGAGATAGACGTAGTTGCCATAGGCGTCGCCGAAGACCTGGATCTCGATGTGGCGCGGCTCCTCGACGAACTTCTCGATGAAGACGCGATCGTCTCCGAAGGCGTTGCGCGCCTCGTTGCGGCAGGATTCGAACCCTTCGCGGCACTGGGCGTCGTCGTAGGCCACGCGCAGCCCCTTGCCCCCGCCGCCGGCCGAAGCCTTGATCATCACCGGGTAGCCGATATCGCGGGCGATGCGCACCGCCTCCTCTGCCGATTCGATCGGATCGTTGTAACCGGGAATGGTATTGACGCCGGCCTGCATGGCGAGCTTCTTCGAGGCGATCTTGTCGCCCATCGCGGCGATCGCGGTGTGTTTCGGGCCGATGAAGACGATGCCCTCTTCCTCGAGCCGGCGGGCGAACTCTTCGTTCTCGGAGAGGAAGCCGTAGCCGGGGTGCACCGCCTCGGCGCCGGTCTGTTTACAGGCGGCGATGATTTTGTCCATCGCCAGGTAGGATTCCTTGGAAGGCGCGGGGCCGATGCACACCGCCTCGTCGGCGAGCTGCACGTGCAGCGCACGGCGGTCGGCCTCGGAATAGACCGCCACGGTGGCGATCCCCATCTTGCGCGCGGTCTTGATCACCCGGCAGGCGATCTCGCCCCGGTTGGCGATCAGAATCTTTTTGAACATGGTGGTGTTTTCCCTCATTGCGATGAACCGTTGGCGTGCCGCCTCACAGCGGGATGTTGCCGTGCTTGCGCCAGGGGTTTTCGAGCTCCTTGTCCTCGAGCATCGCCAGCGAGCGGCAGATGCGCTTGCGCGTGGCGTGCGGCATGATGACGTCGTCGATGTAGCCGCGCCGCGCCGCCACGAAGGGATTGGCGAACTTCTCGCGGTACTCCGCCTCGCGCGCGGCAATCTTCTCGGGGTCGTTCTTCTCGTCGCGGAAGATGATCTCGACCGCCCCTTTCGGCCCCATGACCGCGATCTCGGCGGTGGGCCAGGCGAAGTTGACGTCGCCGCGCAGGTGCTTGGAAGCCATCACGTCGTAGGCCCCGCCGTAGGCCTTGCGCGTGATCACGGTGATCTTGGGTACCGTGGCCTCCGCATAGGCGTAGAGAAGCTTGGCACCGTGCTTGATGATGCCGCCGTATTCCTGGGCCGTGCCGGGCAAAAAGCCGGGCACGTCGACGAAGGTGACGATGGGGATGTTGAAGGCGTCGCAGAAGCGCACGAAGCGCGCCGCCTTGATCGAGGACTTGATGTCGAGGCAGCCGGCGAGCACCATCGGCTGGTTGGCCACGAAGCCCACGGTGCGCCCTTCCATGCGCCCGAATCCGACGACGATGTTCTTGGCGTAGTCGGGCTGGACCTCGAAGAAGTCACCCTCGTCGACCACCTTGAGGATGAGCTCCTTGATGTCGTAGGGCTGGTTGGGGTTGTCGGGCACGAGGGTGTCGAGCGAGGGTTCCATGCGCTCGGCCGTGTCGCTGGTGGGGCGCACCGGCGGCTTCTCGCGGTTGTTGAGCGGCAGGAAGTCGAAGAAGCGGCGCAGCTGCAGCAATGCTTCGATGTCGTTCTCGAAAGCCGCATCGGCCACGCCCGAGCGCGTGGTGTGGGTGACGGCCCCGCCGAGCTCCTCGGCCGTGACCTCTTCGTGCGTGACGGTCTTGACCACGTCCGGACCGGTGACGAACATGTAGGAGGTATCCTTCACCATGAAGATGAAGTCGGTCATGGCCGGCGAATAGACCGCGCCGCCCGCGCACGGCCCCATGATCATGGAGATCTGCGGGATCACGCCGGAGGCGAGCACGTTCCTCTGGAACACGTCGGCATAGCCGCCGAGCGAGGCTACCCCTTCCTGGATGCGCGCCCCGCCCGAGTCGTTCAGGCCGATCACCGGGGCGCCGACCTTCATCGCCTGGTCCATGATCTTGCAGATCTTCTCGGCGTGCGCTTCCGACAGCGACCCGCCGAAGACGGTGAAGTCCTGGCTGAAGACGAAGACGAGCCGGCCGTTGATGGTGCCGTAGCCGGTCACCACGCCGTCACCGGGGATGTGCTCCTTCTCCATCCCGAAATCGGTGCAGCGGTGCTCCTTGAACATGTCCCACTCTTCGAAACTGCCCTCGTCGAGCAGCACCTCGATGCGCTCGCGCGCGGTGAGCTTGCCCTTGGCGTGCTGGGCGGCGATGCGCCGCTCGCCGCCGCCCAGGCGGGCGCGGGCGCGTTGCTCTTCCAACCGACGGATGATGTCCTGCATGGTTTTTCCTCACTGACTGATGGTCTGGCTCGCATCGAGCAGGCGCCGCGCCGCGACCACCGGCGCGAGCCGCCCGCTCTCCACGTCCCGTTCGATCGCCGGCAGCATCGTGCGCACGGCGGGGTGCTGGCGGAAGCGGCGCTTGAGTTCGGCGTCGATCCGTTCCCACATCCAGGCGAGCGCCTGATGGCGGCGTTTTTCGGCAAGTGCGCCGTTTTTCTGCATCGTGTCGCGAAAGGCGAGCACCGTCTCCCAGAAGCGATCGAGCCCCTCGCGCTTGAGCGCCGAGACGAGCAGCACCGGCACGCGCCAGTCGGGATGCGTCGGGCGCAGCATGTGCAGCGCCGTCTCGAGCTGGGCCTTGGCCCGCATCGCCGCGGCCGGGTCGGCGTCGGCCTTGTTGATGACGATGAGGTCGGCGAGCTCCATGATCCCCTTCTTGATGCCCTGGAGATCGTCGCCGGCGTTGGGCAGCTGCAGCAGGACGAACATGTCGGTCATGTTGGCGACCGCAGTCTCCGACTGCCCCACGCCCACGGTCTCGACGATGACGACGTCGAACCCCGCCGCCTCGCACACCAGCATCGTCTCGCGCGTCTTCTCGGCCACGCCCCCGAGGCTTCCCGCCGAGGGGCTGGGACGGATGAAGGCGCGCGGATCGCGGCTCAGGCGCTCCATGCGCGTCTTGTCCCCGAGAATGGAGCCGCCCGAGACGCTGGAAGAGGGGTCGACGGCGAGTACGGCGACGCGATGCCCGCGCTCGACGAGGTACAGGCCCAGCGCCTCGATGAAGGTGGACTTGCCCACCCCCGGCACGCCGGAGATACCCAGGCGCAGCGCCCTACCCGTGTGCGGCAGCAGCGCCTGCAGCACGGCCTCGGCCCGGCGCTGATGATCGGGCCGGCTCGATTCGATGAGGGTGATCGCCTTGGCGAGCGGCCGCAGCGCATGCGCGAGCACGCCTTCGACGAGGGCACGATCCTCCTCGCCGAGCCCGTGCTGCCCGTCAAAACTCCCCGGCACCGCTTCCTGCAGCGACACGGCTCACCCTCGGCCGCGGGCGGCGCGGATCGCCGCGAGCACCTGGCGCGCCGCCTCGGGAATGGGCGTGCCCGGCCCGAAAATGCCCTTTGCGCCGGCGGCGTAGAGGAAGTCGTAGTCCTGCTGGGGAACGACTCCGCCGACGAAGACGATGATGTCCCCGGCCCCCAGTCGCTTGAGCTCATCGATGAGCGCGGGCACCAAGGTCTTGTGGCCGGCGGCGAGCGTCGACACGCCCACGGCGTGCACGTCGTTCTCCACCGCATGGCGCGCCGCCTCTTCGGGCGTCTGGAACATGGGTCCGATGTCGATGTCGAA
>JAQUGB010000126.1 GCA_028684345.1 Tepidiphilus sp.
ACGCTTCCTTGCGCCCCATGTTGCGGGACAGGGCCACGGAGGGAGTCGAACAGAACAGCCCGACGTTGATGCCGGAGACGGCGAAGCGCGCCTGACTACTCGCCACGGCAAGGTCGCACATGCCCACGAGCTGGCAACCGGCGGCCGTGGCAATGCCATGCACGCGCGCGATCACCGG
Organism: Tepidiphilus sp.; assembly: GCA_028684345.1. GTDB lineage: Bacteria > Pseudomonadota > Gammaproteobacteria > Burkholderiales > Rhodocyclaceae > Tepidiphilus. The sequence goes on from JAQUGB010000126.1 coordinate 179, forward strand.
CACCGGCAGCCGGATGAGGGAGAGCATCACCTCGGAGCACAATGCGAAGAGCCGGCGCTGAAAATCCAGCGTGCGGTTGGCCCGCATCTCCTTGAGGTCGTGCCCGGCACAAAAGGCCTTGCCGGCGCCGGCGAGCACGACCACGCGCACGTCTGGCTCCTGGGCCGAGCGCAGCGCCTCGCGCAAAGCTTCCAGCATGGCCCAGGAGAGCGCGTTGTACTGCTGCGGGCGATTCAGGGTGAGGGTGAGCACGCCGTCTTCGAGCTGCGAATGCACCAGGGGCTCGGCGGCGATGGTCTGGGATTGGTCCATGTTTTGGTCTCCTCCGGCAAGTGAATCACGGCGCGATCTTGAGAAGAATTCGCGCACCGGATCATGATACGCCAAGCTCAGCCGGCGTGCGCTTGTGCCGCAAAATCCGGCAACGGTGCGCGCAATCCCCCCAAAAGGAAACTCATGAGCCGCGCTTCGAGCTTGGCCGGATCGTGATCGTCGAAGGACTCTCCGGCAAGCTGCTGCAGCCCCCCGGCGCCGGCGATGGCATAGGAGACGGCGCCCAGCATGAAGTGGAAGCGCCAGAAGATCTCGGCGTGCGGCACGCCCGGCAGGGAGCGGTAGAGCGCTTCGAGATATTCGTCGGTGACGTCGCCGTAATCTTTGGCGAGCACGTGACGCACGAAGGCGCTCGGATCGGTCATCGTCCGGCCCAGGAGCTGGAGAAAACGCCGCCCGCCCTCGGTACGGGCAAGTTCCAGCAAGGGGGCAAAGAAGGCTTCGACGATGCGACTGGGTCGCACCGCCTTGCCCAGCGCCTCAGCGTCGCGCTGCAGCTGCGCCAGGCGACGGCGACGCTCTTCCGTGATTTTGGCCAGGCGACGGCGAAAGATTTCGCGCAGCAGGTTCTCTTTGGAGCCGAAGTGGTAATTGACCGCGGCGAGGTTGACCCCGGCCCGGGCGGTGATCATGCGCATGGAAGCGCCTTCGAAGCCATGCTCGGCAAAGAGCGCCTCGGCCGCATCCAGGATTTTCTCCCGCGTCTCTGCTCCGCCGCCCTGGCGCGAATCCTTTCCCCCTCTCTTCCCGCTCACGGCGACACCCTTTCGGCCGATGTTTCGCCATAATGCCACGGGAAACGGCGCCGCATCTCGGATTCGATCCACTCCGCCACCAGGCGATTGACCTCGTCGACGCTCTTTCCCTGGGGATCGATCGGCGGTCCGATCGACACCAGCACTTCACCCGGGATCTTGACGAAGGCCCCCTTGGGCCAGAATTCACCGGCGTTGTGCGCGATCGGCACCACCGGCACGCCCGCCGACACGGCAAGCGCCGCGCCGCCAGCGAGATAGCGCCTCGTGTGCCCCGGCGCCACCCGGGTGCCTTCGGGGAAGATGAGCACCGAGAAGCCCTGCGCGAGCCGCTCCTTGCCCTGCTCGATCACCTGCTGCAGCGCGCCACGCCGGTCGTTGCGGTCGATGGCGATCATCGAGCAGCTGGCCAGCCCCCAGCCGATGAAGGGGATGCGCAGCAGCTCCTTCTTCAGCACGAAGACGAGCCGGGGCAGGATCGCCTCCAGCACCAGCGTCTCCCAGGCCGACTGGTGCTTGGCGAGAAAGACGCAGGGCCGCGCCGGGATATTCTCCCGGCCCTCCACCCGCCAGCGGATGCCGAGCACGTGCCAGATGAGGAAGGCGGTGATCTTCGCCCAGAAACTGACGATGCGATGGCGCGGCAGCGGCGGCAGGGGCCGCACGGCGACCGTCACCAGCGAATAGGGCACCGTCACGAGCGTCATGAGCACGACGAAGAGGATCGAGCGGATCCAGGCCGAAAGCGGGGCGCGGCGGGGGCTCATGGCGACTCCGTGAGCCGGAGGGCGACTTCGGCCAGATCTTCGGCGATGGTCACGTTCTCCGGCAGCAGACCGCTTGCCAACGTCTGCCGCCCTTTGCCGGTGAGCACCAGCCACGGGCGGCAGCCGGCGGCAACCGCCGCCTGGATGTCGCGGATGCCGTCGCCCACCGCCGGCACCTGCGACAGATCCACGCCGAAGCGCTGCCCGATCTCGAGCAGCATCCCCGGCTTGGGTTTGCGGCAGGCGCAGTTCTCCACTTCGGCGTGCGGGCAGAAGAAGATGGCGTGGATGCGCCCGCCCACTTCGGCCAGGCGCCGCAGCATGGTCTCGTGGATCGCGTTGAGGGTATCCATGCCAATGAGGCCGCGCCCGATCGCCGACTGGTTGGTGGCGATCACCACGCGCCAGCCCCACTGGGTAAGCTGGGCGATCGCCTCGAGCGAGCCGGGAATCGGGATCCATTCCTCCGGACTCTTGACGAACTGCTCGGAATGCTCGTTGATCACCCCGTCGCGATCCAGCACGATGAGTTTCATCGCTGCCCCCTCAGGTGCCTGCCTCGCGCGCGAGCACCGACAGATCGGCCACCTGGTTCATCAGCCGCCACAGTTCGCGCAGCAACGCCAGGCGGTTGGCGCGCAGCAGCGGCTCGTCGCACAGCACCATCACGCGATCGAAGAAGGTATCCACCGGCGCGGCGAGCGCCACCAGCGTGCCGAGCGCCTGCGCGTAGGCTTCGTTTTCCAGATGCGAGGCGACGTAAGGGGCCACGGCGTGCATCTTCTCGAAGAGCGCCTTCTCCTCGGGCTCGGCGAAGAGGGCCACGTCGACGTGCGCCGCGCCCTCCTCGCCCGCTTTCTTGAGCAGGTTGGCGATGCGTTTGTTCGCCGCGGCGAGCGTGGGCGCTTCCGGCGCCTCGAGGAAAGAGGCCACCGCCTCGAGCCGCGCCAGCACCGTGTCGATGCGGCCCGGACGCAGCGCGAGCACCGCGTCGATCACGTCGAGCGCATGCCCCGCCTCGCGCAGCCAATGGCGCAGGCGCTCGTCGAAGAAGCGGCGCAGTTTCTCGGCGGTATCGGCCGGGGCTCGAGCGCGTACCGCCGGGGGCTGCTCGGCGAGCGCGCGCTCGATCGCCGCATCGAGCTCGAGCGGCAACGGCGTCTCGATGGCGATGCGCAGCACCCCCAGCGCGGCGCGGCGCAGACCATAGGGGTCTTTCTCGCCGGTGGGGATTTCGCCGATGGCAAAGAGCCCAGCGAGCGCGTCGAGCCGCTCGGCGAGCGCCACGATTTTGCCCGTGAGCCGGCGCGGCAGCGTATCGCCGGCAAAGCGCGGCTTGTAGTGATCCTCGATCGCCTCGGCCACCGCTTCCGGCTCCCCGTCGGCGAGCGCATAGTAGCGCCCCATCACGCCCTGCAGCTCGGGGAATTCGCCCACCATCTGGGAGACGAGGTCGCACTTGGCGAGCCGAGCCGCGCGCCGCGCAAGCGCCACGTCGGCGGCCAGCCGCTCGGCGAGCCAGCCGGAAAGCGATTCCAGCCGCGCCACGCGCTCGCCCAGGGTGCCGATGCGGTTATGATAGACGATGGCGTCCAGCCGCGGCAGCCGCGCTTCCAGCCGTTCCTTGCGATCCTGCTCGTAGAAGAAGCGCGCATCGGCCAGACGCGGGCGCACCACCCGCTGGTTGCCCTCGACGATGTTGCGGCTCTTGGGTTCGGACAGGTGCATGTTCGAGACGATGAGGAAGCGGTTCGTGAGCCGCCCCTGCGCATCGAACAAGGGGAAATACTTCTGGTTCGCCTGCATCGTCAGGATGAGGCACTCGGGCGGCACGGCGAGGAATTCCTCCTCGAATCGCCCGACATAGACGGTGGGATGCTCGACGAGGGCGGTCACTTCGTCGAGCAGCGCCGCATGCTCGCCCAGAACGCCCCCTTCGGCGGCGGCCTTTTCCTGCAGCTGGCGTTCGATCTCGGCGCGCCGCTCGGCGAAGTCGGCGATGACCTTGCCCTCGGCGCGCAGCGTCGGCTCATAGGCCTCGGCATGGGCGAGCTCGATCGCACCGCGGCTCATGAAGCGATGCCCCAGGGTCTCGCGGCCCGAGTCCAGGTCGAGCACTCGCCCCGGCACCACCCGTGCGCCGTGCAGCAGCACCAGGCGATGCACCGGGCGCACGAACTGCGCCTCGCCCGAGCCCCAGCGCATGAGCTTGGGGATGGGCAAGGCGCGGATCGCCTCGGCCACGAGCACGGCGAGCGCCTCGTCGAGCCGCGCCCCGGCTTCCACCGTATGCAGGTAGAGCATTTCCTGCTTGCCCTCGAGCCGGCGCTCGAGCTTGGCGGTCTGCGGCGTGAGCCCCTTGGCGGCGAGGCGCTTTTCCAGGGCAGCCGAAGGCTTGCCGGCGGCGTCGTACGCCACCGCCACGGGCATCAGGCGCTCTTCTTTGGCCTGATCGGGCGCACGCTCGCGCACCCCGCCCACCTGCACCGCCAGCCGCCGGGGGCTGGCGAACCAGCGCCAGGGCGCGTCGGCATCGGCCAGACGCCGCGCCTGCAAGCGCTCGAGCACGCCGCGCCCGAAGGATTCGCCCAGCCGCGGCAGCGCCTTGGGCGGCAGTTCCTCGGTGACGAGTTCGACCAGCAGGGTTTCCCGTTCACTCATGACTCAGGCTCCTTTCTTTGCGGCCGCGGCGAGCATGGGAAAACCCAGCGCCTCGCGGCTGGCGAGATAAGCCTGCGCCACCGCGCGGGCGAGCGCCCGGATGCGCCCGATGTAGGCGGCACGCTCGGTCACCGAGATCGCCCCGCGCGCATCGAGCAGGTTGAAGGTGTGCGCGGCCTTGAGCACCATCTCATAGGCGGGCAGCACCAGCGCCGCCTCGATCAGGCGCTTGGCTTCAAGCTCGAAATGCCCGAAGAGCTCGAAGAGCAGCGGCACGTTGGAATGCTCGAAGTTGTACTTCGACTGCTCCACCTCGTTCTGGTGGAAGACGTCGCCGTAAGTGACCACCCGGCCGTCGCCCGTGCGCGTCCAAACGAGGTCGTAGACGTTCTCCACGCCCTGCAGGTACATCGCCAGGCGCTCGAGCCCGTAGGTGATCTCGCCCAACACCGGCCGGCAGTCCAGCCCGCCCACCTGCTGGAAGTAGGTGAATTGCGTCACTTCCATGCCGTCGAGCCACACCTCCCAGCCAAGCCCCCAGGCGCCGAGCGTGGGGTTCTCCCAGTCGTCCTCGACGAA
>JAQUGB010000127.1 GCA_028684345.1 Tepidiphilus sp.
GACGCGGCTGTTGCGCACGAGATCCTGGGCGAGGAAGCCGTTCAAGGGCGGCAAGGCCACGCTCATGTCCTCTTCCATGCCCACGCGCTTGCCCCCTTCTCCGAAGAGGATCACCGGGCCGAAGACGGGGTCGCGGCGCACGCGGATGGCCAGTTCCCGTCCGTGGCGCTTGATGACCATGGGTTCGATGGCCACGCCGTTGATCACTGCATCGGGCACGTTCTTCTTGACTTCGGCGATGATCTCCTGATAGGCGGTGCGCACCGCGGCCAGGGAGCCGAGGTTCAGGCGCACGCCGCCCGAGTCGGCCTTGTCGATCACCGAGGGGGAATCGATCTTCATCGCCACGGGCAAGCCCAGCTCCTCGGCGAGCACCATGGCTTCGGTGACGCTGCGCGCGACCACCGTCTGGGCGATGGGGATGTGGAAGGCGGCGAGAATGGCCTTGGATTCCATTTCGTTGAGGCGATTGCGCCGCTCGGAGAGCGCCGTCTCGATGACGAGCTGGGCGTTTTCCACCCGCGGCGGTTCGTGGTGCGACAGGGGGGCCGGCGTCTGGGCGAGGAGCTTCTGGTTGCGGTAGTAGGAAGAGACGTGCGAGAAGAGCTCGACCGCGGGCTCGGGCGCCTCGAACGTGGGGATGCCGGCGGCGATGAATTTCTGCCGCGCCTCTTCGACGAGCTCCTGCCCCAGCCAGCAGGTGACGACGGGCTTTTCGGCGTGTTTTTCTTCCTCGATGATGGCTTCGGCCACGGCGGTGGGGTCGGTCATGGCCTGCGGCGTGAGGATGACGAGCACCCCGTCGACTTCGGGCGATTCGAGCACGATCTGGAAGGTCTTGCGGTAGCGCTCGGCGTCAGCATCGCCCAGGATGTCGAGGGGGTTGCCGTGCGACCAGGATTCGGGCAGGAAGGCGCTGAGCCGCCCGAGGGTGTCGTCGCTGAGTTCGGCCAGAGGGATTTTGAGGTCGGCCGCACGGTCGGCCGCCATCGCCCCTAGTCCGCCGCCGTTGGTGATGATGGCCAGCCGATTGCCGCGTGGGCGTAGGCGGGCGAAGAGCGCCGTGGCGGCGGCGTAGAGCTGGCTGATGTTGTAGATGCGGATGACGCCCGAGCGGCGCAGCGCGGCGTCGAACACGGCGTCGTTACCCGGCTGGTTACCGCTGTGCACGAGGATGGCGCGCATCACTTCCGGTCGACGCCCGGCCTTGAGCACCAGGACGGGTTTGACCCGGGCGGCGGCGCGCAGCGCGCTCATGAAGCGGCGCGCGTTGCGGATGCCCTCGATGTAGAGGATGATGGATTCGGTGCGGTGGTCGGTGGCAAGGAAGTCGAGCACGTCGCCGAAGTCGATGTCGGCCGACACGCCCAGCGAGACGACGGCGGAAAAACCCACGCCGTTGGGCTTGGCCCAGTCGAGCACGGCGGCGCACAGCGCGCCCGATTGCGACACGAGCCCGATGGAGCCCTTGATGGCGGAGGCGTGGGCGAAGGTGGCGTTGAGCCCGATGCTGGGGCGCACGAGCCCGAGGCAGTTGGGCCCGAGCACGCGCATCTTGTAGCGCCGGGCGATCTCGATGATCTGGCGCTCGAGATAGCTGCCGCGTGGGCCGGATTCGGAGAAACCGGAGCTGAGCACGACGATGGCCTTGACTCCGGCGCGGCCGCAGGCCTCGACGATGCCGGGGGCCCGTTCGGGCCGGGTGCAGATGACCGCCAGGTCGAGCCGGTGCGGCACGTCTTCGACCGACTTGTAGCAGGGCAGGTCGAAGAGCGTTTCGTGGTTGGGGTTGATCAGGAAGAGCCGCCCATGGAAGCCGGCCTCCAGCATGTTGCGGGTGACGGTCTGCCCGAGCGAACCCGGGCGGTCGGAGGCGCCGATGATGCCGACGGAACGCGGTTCGAGCAGCGGCTGGAGATAATGGGTCTCTTTCATGACGTCGGGCCCCGAGCGATGAGGCCATAAGTTTATCGCACCCCAGCGCAGCGCGGGCATGGTGCGCGGCGCTCGGGGGTAGAATCGTCGGGCGGCTGTGCGCGCGATGAGAGGAAAGGAGCGAAGGATGTCGCTGGAGGCGGTGCGGGCAAAGGGTTTGCTGGTCGATCGGGCCTGGATCGGAGGGCAATGGTGCGAGGCCGATTCGGGAAGGCGCTTCCCCGTCTTCGATCCGGCAAGCGGCGATCGCCTGGCCGAAGTGCCGGACATGGGAGAGGCCGAGACCCGGCGGGCGATCGCGGCGGCTGCGGCGGCGTTCGATTCCTGGCGCCGGAGCCTGCCTCAGGAGCGGGCGGTGGTGCTGTCGCGCTGGGCGGCTCTGATGCGCTCTTCGCTCGAGGAGCTCGCCACGCTGGTGATGCACGAGCAGGGGAAACCGCTCGCGCAGGCGCGCGGCGAAGTGGCGCACGCGGCGGCTTTCGTCGAGTGGTTCGCCGAAGAAGGGAAGCGCATCTACGGCGAGATCATGCCGACCAATCGGGCCGACCGGCGTTTCCTCGTGCTGCGTCAGCCGGTGGGCGTGTGCGCGGCGATCACGCCGTGGAATTTTCCTGCCTCGATGATCACGCGCAAGGTGGCGCCGGCGCTGGCGGTGGGCTGCACCGTGGTGGTGAAGCCGTCCGAGCAGACGCCGCTCACGGCCCTGGCGCTCGCGCGGCTCGCCGAGCAGGCGGGCATGCCGCCCGGGGTGCTCGATGTCGTCACCGGCGCCGATCCAGCGCCGATCGGCCTGGCGCTCACGTCCGATCCTCGCGTGCGCAAGATTTCTTTCACCGGCTCGACCGAGGTCGGGCGGCTGCTGATGGCGCAAAGCGCTGCCACGCTCAAGCGCCTGTCGCTGGAGCTGGGAGGGGACGCTCCCTTTCTCGTGTTCGACGACGCGGATGTGGAGGCCGCGGTGCAGGGGGCGATCGCCTCGAAATACCGCAATTCGGGGCAGACCTGCGTGTGCGCCAACCGCATCCTGGTGCAGGCGGGGATCTACGAAGCGTTCGTGCGCCGCTACGTCGAGGAGGTAGAGAAGCTCGCCGTCGGGCCGGGATGGCAGCCGGGGGTGACGGTGGGGCCGCTCATCGACGAGGCGGCGCTCGACAAGGTGGAGGCTTTGGTGGCCGACGCGCGCGAAAAAGGGGCGCGGCTCTTGTGCGGCGGTCGGCGCGCGCAGGGGCTTTTTTACACGCCGACGGCGCTCGAGGGGATCACGCCCGACATGCGCATCGCGCACGAGGAGATCTTCGGGCCGGTGGCGCCGCTCTACCGCTTCGAGACGGAGGAAGAAGGCATCGCCTTGGCGAACGCCAGCGACTACGGTCTGGCGGGGTATCTGTACGCGCGCGACGTGGGTCGCATCCTGCGCGTGGCCGAGGCGCTCGAAATGGGCGTGGTCGGGGTCAATACCGGCTCGACCTCGAACGAGGCGGCGCCTTTCGGCGGCATCAAGCAGTCCGGCTTTGGGCGCGAGGGCTCGAAGTACGGCGTGGAAGAGTATCTCGAGCTGAAGTCGGTGTGCCTGGCGGGGCTGTAGGGAGGCGCGAAGGGTCGCTGGCGCGGCGAATTCACCCTTGCTGGGCGGCGAGCGCCCGGGCGGCGGTGCGCTGGTTCTCGCCCAGCGCCGCCAGGCCGATGCCCAGGAGCAGCAGCACGAAACCGAGCGCCTGCAGGCCGCCGAGCCGCTCGCCGAACACGAGCCAGGCGAGCAGGCTGCTGCCCACCGGCTCGCCCAGGGTGACGATGGCCACGAAAGCGGCCGAGACGTGGCGCAGCGACCAGTTGTAGGCCGTGTGCCCCACCACCTGCGGCAAGAGGGCGAGCAGCAGCAATGCCTGCCAGCCTGCAGAAGACCACCCCGAAAGCGGCGTGCCGCTGAGCAGGCAGGCGAGCATGAGGAGCGCCGCGGCGCTGGTGTAGACGCTGAAGACGTAGGCCGGTAGCGTGAGCCGAGCCCGCAGCCGGTGGCCCACAAGCAGATAGGCCGAGAAACACCAGGCGCCGGCGAGCGCGAGGAAGTTGCCCCAGAGGGAATCGGCGCCGCCCGTGTGCCGGTCGCTCCAGAAGATGGCTAGGCTGCCGGCGAGTGCGAGCGCCATGCCGGAAAGCAGCGTGCGGTTGAAGCGCTCGCGCAGGAAGAGGAAGCCGACGAGGGCGATCCAGATGGGGTTGGTGGTGACCAGCACCGTGCTCGAGGCGACCGAGGTGAGGGCGAGCGAGCGGATCCACAGCGCGAAGTGCAGGGCGAGGAAGGCGCCGGCGAGTAGCGCCAGACCCAGCTGCCGCAGGGTCATGGCGCGCAGCGAGGCCCGGTCGAAGAGCAGGGCCGCGGGTGCCACGGCGAGCGCGGCGAAGGTAAGGCGCCATGCGGCCACGGCGAGCGATTCCACCCCCTCGCCCTGGGCGATGCGCGCGCAGATCGCCCCGGCGGCGATCGACAGCATTCCGCCCACGGCAACGAGATAGGCGAGTGCCCGGTGTTCTTTCATGAGGCGGCGTCGAGGTAGGCGGCGCGCACCTGGGGGTCGGTGAGCAGTGCCGCGCCGCTGCCCTCGAGCACGATGCGCCCGTTTTGCAGGACGTAGCCGCGGTGCGCGATTTTCAACGCCTGCCGGGCATTTTGTTCTACCAGCAGGATGGTGAGTCCGTGTTCGCGGTTGAGCGCGACGATGGTGCGAAAAATGGTGCGGATGACGAGCGGCGCGAGCCCAAGGGAGGGTTCGTCGAGCAGCAGCAGGCGCGGTTCGCTCATCAGCGCCCGGCCGATGGCCAGCATCTGCTGTTCGCCCCCGGAAAGGGTACCGGCACGCTGGGTGCGGCGCGTTTCGAGCACGGGAAAGAGCGAGAAGACCCGCCGCAGGTTTTCTTCGACGTGCGCTCCCTCGAGCGGCGTCGCGCCCAGCAGCAGATTCTCGTAGACGCTCATCTTGGCGAAGACGCGCCGCCCCTCGGGAACGAGCGCAATGCCGCGACGCGCGATCCGGTGCGGCGGCAGCGCCGTGATGTCCTCGCCCTCGAGCAGGATGCGGCCGCTGCTCGCGCGCGGCGTGCCGAAGAGGGTCGTCATCAGGGTGGATTTGCCGGCGCCGTTCGCGCCGATGAGCGTGACGATCTCGCCGGCGCGCACCACCAGATCGACTTCCACGAGCGCCTGGATGGGGCCGTAGTGGGCGCTGACGCGCTGCAGTTCAAGCATCGGCGGCCTCTTCGTCCTCTTCGCCCAGATAGGCGCGGATCACTTCGGGGTCGCGGCG
>JAQUGB010000128.1 GCA_028684345.1 Tepidiphilus sp.
GCGCCGAACCCCCGACGCGTTCGCATTTTTCTCGCGGAGAAAGGCATCGAAGTGCCGACCGAAGCCGTGGATCTACGCCAGGGTGCGCAACTCAGCGAAGCGTTCCGCCGAATCAACCCGCAGTGCGTGGTCCCCTACCTCGTGCTCGACGACGGCACCGGCATCAGCGAATCAATCGCCATCTGCCGCTACTTCGAAGCACTGCAGCCTGACCCGCCGCTCTTCGGCAAGACCCCGCTCGAGCAGGCTCTGGTGGAAATGTGGAGTCGGCGCGCCGAGTTCGAAGGCTTGCTCGCCGTCGCCGACGCATTGCGCAATTCCGCACCGGCTTTCAAGAACCGCGCACTGCCCGGGCACGATGACTACGAGCAGATTCCGGCCCTCGTCGAACGCGGACAGCGCCGCACGAAACGCTTTTTCGACGTCCTGGAAGAACGGCTCGCGCGCTCGACTTTTCTGGCGGGCGATTTCTTTTCGGTGGCCGACATCACTGCGTTCGTCACGGCAGACTTCGCCGGCTGGATCAAGCTCGCCCTGCCCGAAACGCACACCAACGCCCGACGCTGGTACGAGACGGTGCGGGCACGGCCGAGCGCGTCCGCCTAAAACCCTCGGCAAATCGAGCCTCTGCCCCATGCGATGACGCACCACCCCGAACGGGGCGGTCGCGAAGCACCGGCTTCCCCGCATCCACTACCACACCATGACGTTCTGCGGCCGCGCCGTAGGTCATTTGCGGCGCCCCGTAGTATGATCGCCCCATGCCCATCCAATGGTTTCCCGGCCACATGCACGCGGCGCGGCTCAAGCTCGAAGAGACGCTTGCCGACGTCGACGTGCTCATCGAAGTGCTCGACGCGCGCATTCCCGCGGCGAGCCGCAATCCCCTGCTCAAGACGCTGCGCCGCAGCCGGCAGCGCCCCTGCCTGAAGCTGCTCAACAAGGCCGACCTCGCCGATCCGGCCCGTACCGCCGAATGGATCGCCGCCTTCGAGCGCGAGGAGGGCGTGCGCGCGCTCGCCGTCTGCGCCAAGAATCCGGCCGACGTGCGTCGCATCCTGCCCGCCTGCGAGCGACTCGCGCCGCACCGCAGCGAGCCGACCAAACCGCTGCGGCTGATGATCGCCGGCATCCCCAACGTCGGCAAATCCACGCTGCTGAACGCCCTCATCGGCCGCAAGGCCGCCAAGGTCGGGGACGAGCCGGCCGTGACGAAGAGCGTGCAACGCTACGATCTTCCGGGGCTGCGCAGCATCACCGATACCCCCGGCCTGATGTGGCCCAAAATCGAATTCGACGCCGATGGTTATCTGCTCGCCGCCTGCCACGCCATCGGGCGCAACGCCGTGGCCGAAGAGGAAGTCGCGGCCTTTCTCGCCGAGACCCTGCTCACCCAAGGCTACACCGATCGACTCGCCGCCCGCTATCGCTTCGATCCCACGGGGCTGACCGGCGAAGAGATCGTCGAGGCCGTCGGCGAGCGGCGCGGCTGCCGACGCAAGGGTGGCGAGCTCGACCGGGAAAAGGCGGCCAACGTCCTCCTGCAGGATTTTCGCGAGGGCAGGCTCGGCCCCCTCACCCTGGAGACCCCCGCCTCGCGCGCCGCCATGATCGCCGCGCACGAGGCGGCGCAGCTCGTCGAAGACGACGCGCCTCAGCCGACCAGCCGATAGCCGATCGGCACCGTGAATCCCCCTTGGGTGCACACGGCCGCGTCCCCCTCCAGCGCCGCGAGTCCCTCGCGCACGAGCGCGAGCGCCGCCTCGTCGAGCCAGGGCGCGCCAGAGGATCGCTCGAGCTGCACGACCGCCTTCCCTCCCGAGCAGGAAAGCCGCACCCACACGGTCCCCTCCACGCCCAGGCGCCGCGCCTTCGGCGGATAGACCTTGTGCGCCTCGAGCCAGGCACGAAGCCGCTCGGACCAGGGCGCCCCGCCCTTGGAACCGGCGCCACCCCCGCCCCCTTCTCCCCCGCGTCCGGAAGACGGCCCGGAAGCCCCGTTCCCGCGCCCGCCCGCGCCCGCCCCATCACCCGTCGCAACGGCAGGCTCGGCGCCGCGCCCCTCGCCCGCTTCCTGCGAGGGCCCCTGCGATAGAGGATTTCCCTCCTCGCCGGCCGGCGCGACCGCTTTGATCGCGGGCATCGCTTCCAAAGAAGAAACCTGCCTCTCGGGCAAAGGCATGCGCGCCGGCTTCACCGCCACGGCTCGCGGCGCAGCCGTCGTCCGGATAGAGGAAGGCATCGAGGGCCGAGCAGAGGGCGCGTGCGGCGAAACGTCGGCCGGCGGCTCGGACACAGGCGCCGCGAGCTTCTCCTCCCCACCTCCCGGCTCGCCCGCAGCAGCCGAATCCGGCGCCTCCTGCGCCGGCCCGATCAAGGTCACGGCAAAAGGCGGCGGCTCGCGCGGCGGCCAGGCGGACGAGAGCCCCGCCGCCAGCAGGCCGAAAGCGAGCGCATGGACGGCGAGCGCCAAAGCCCACGCCGCCAGCACCGGCCGCCATTGCCGGCCCGCACGCCGCGCCGTTCCCCCGAACGAATCTTCTTGCATCGAAGCATTTCAATGAAAGGCAAAGGGGGATTATCGCATTGGCACCCCGCCGGGGCACTCGCTCCTTTGCCGCGCCGGATTTACGCTATCATTGAACATACCCCAGAGGGAGCGAGACCATGACCGACAAAATCCCCGACCCGGTGCCCCAACACCCGCTGCTCGAGGGAAAACCCGAGATCGCGCGGGGGCGCTACAGCATCGTGCTCGACAAAGGGGACGGCGAGCGGGTCTATAAGATCATCACCCATCCGGACGAATACCTGCTCTACGCCGCCGAAGACCGCCCCCAAGGGCCGCATTTCCCCATCGTCTACGCTTACCACGGCATCATCGGACGCGCCAGCAACGGCTTTCCCATGCACCTTTTCGAGGTGGAAAAGCTCTATCCCATCCCCGAGACGAGCCCCGCTGCCGACGCCGCCCGTCGGCTGATCCACGCCTGGTGGGATCTGTGCCAGCAGTGGCAACAGCTGGGCCAGATGATGGGCCGCATCGCGCTGCAGCAGCTCACCGAGCTCAAACCCCCGCCGTTCGATGCTGGCATGAAACAGGCGGTCGAAGCGCTGGCGCGCTTCGCCGAAACCTATCGCGTGATCCCGGATCTCCTCAGCCGCGACAACCTCATGATGCGCAAGGACGGCACGCTCGTCTTTTCCGACCCCATCCGCCCCGGCAAGGATTGACCCGGTGCGCTCAGGCGATGCTCGCCTCGAGCGTCCAGCCTCCCTGCCCCGGCGCCTCCTCCAGCCGCCCGGCGAGCCACGGCAGCCCCTCTTCCAGCCGCTGCGCCAACACATAGGGCGGATGGAGCACCACGAGGCCGCTCGCCGTCATGCCGCGGCCGCCCGCGGGTGGCGGCGCCACCTGCAGTTCCACCCGTAGATGATCCTCCGGCGCAAGATTCACCAGACGTCGCCGCAGTTCCTCCGCCTCCACCCGCCGCAGGCGCGGATACCACACGAGCACCGTCGCCTGCGGAAACTTCGCCAGCATCGCCCGCACGGCGGGGATGAGCCGCACGTAGTCGCCGCGCACTTCATAGGGCGGATCGATGAGGATCACCCCGCGGCGCGAGGGCGGCGGTAGCACCTGCAGCGCGCCGGCAAAACCGTCGGCCGCAAGGCAGCGCACCTGCGCATCCCCGGCGAAGAGCCGCTCGAGCGCAACGAAATCGCGCGGATGGCGTTCGAAACACACCAGACGGTCGCCCCCCTTGCCGCGGGCGCCACTGCGGGCAAACTGCCGCGCGATCGCCGGCGACCCGGGATAGAGCTCCAGGCGCCCAGCGGGATTGAACGCCGCCACGGCCTCCAGATACGCGGAAAACACCGCCGGCGCCTTGGCGCGCGCCGCCCACAGGCGCGCGATCCCTTCACGGAATTCGTGGCTCGCCTGGGCACCACCTACCCCAGCCCCCAGTCGATAGAGGCCGGCACCGGCATGGGTGTCGACGTAGGTCCAGGGCGCAGGCTTTTCGTTGAAGTAGGCCAGCACCTCGGCCAGCACCCAGTGCTTGAGCACGTCGGCATGGTTGCCGGCGTGGAAACCATGACGATAGCTCAGCACTGCCCTTTCCTTTCGCGCTTCATCGAACCGGCAGGCCGGAGGCGTCGAACATGCCTTCGAAAAGCGCCGTGCTCAGGTAGCGTTCGCCCGAATCGGGCAGAATGACGACGATCGTCTTTCCGGCGTATTCCTCGCGTTTGGCAAGGCGGAGCGCCGCCGCCACCGCCGCGCCGCTCGAAATCCCGGCAAGGATTCCCTCCTAACGGGCAAGCCGCCGGGCGGTCTCCATCGCCTCCTCGTCGCCCACCTGCTCGATCAAGTCGATGAGCGACAGATCGAGCACCTCCGGCACGAACCCCGCGCCGATGCCCTGAATCTTGTGCGGCCCGGGCTTGACCGGTAGCCCTTCGCGCGTCTGCGTGAGCACCGGGCTACCCGCAGGTTCCACCGCCACCGACACGACGGGCTTGCCGCGGGTTTTTTTGAGGTAACGGCTCACGCCGGTGATGGTCCCGCCAGTGCCCACGCCAGCGACGAAGACATCCACCTGTCCGTCGGTATCGTGCCAGATCTCCGGCCCCGTGGTCTGCTCGTGGATGGCCGGATTGGCCGGATTGCGGAACTGCTGCAGCATCACGTAGCGCCGAGGGTCGGAAGCGGCGATCGCCTCGGCCCGCTCGATCGCGCCCTTCATCCCCTTGGCCCCTTCGGTGAGCACGAGCTTCGCCCCGAAGACGGCCAAAAGCTTCCGGCGCTCCAGGCTCATCGTCTCGGGCATGGTGAGCGTGAGGGGAATCCCCTTGGCCGCAGCCACGAATGCGAGCGCGATCCCCGTGTTGCCGCTCGTCGGCTCGATGAGCTCCTTGCCCGGACCGAGCAGGCCGCGGCGCTCGGCATCGGCCACCATGGACGCCCCGATGCGGCACTTCACCGAAAAAGCAGGATTGCGCGCCTCGATCTTGGCGAGTACCGTCGCCTTGGCCCCGGCAGTGAGGCGATTCAAGCGCACGAGCGGCGTGCGCCCGATAGATGTGGGATTGTCGGCAAACCAGTTGGCCATCACTCCGTCTCCTTTGACATGCGGTGCCCCCATGATACCGCGCGCCGTACCGTCGCCCTACAACC
>JAQUGB010000129.1 GCA_028684345.1 Tepidiphilus sp.
GCGACAACGTCAGGCTGGAAGTGAAGCTGATCGCCCCGATTGCGATGGAAGAAGGCTTGCGCTTCGCCATCCGTGAAGGCGGTCGCACCGTCGGCGCCGGCGTCGTCTCCAAGATCATCGAGTAATCGTTTTGCTGCTCTGACCCGGCGGGACATTCCCCGCCGGGTTTTTCTACCTTTCGCTCTTTGGAATGAATCATGAACAATCAGAAGATCCGCATCCGCCTCAAGGCATTCGACTATCGCTTGATCGACCAGTCCGCGCACGAGATCGTCGAGGCGGCCAAGCGCACTGGGGCCGTCGTTCACGGCCCGATTCCTTTGCCGACCAAAATCGAACGCTACAACGTACTGCGCTCGCCGCACGTGAATAAAACCTCGCGTGACCAGTTCGAGATCCGTACCCATCGGCGCCTCATGGACATCGTCGAGCCCACGGACAAGACCGTCGATGCCTTGATGAAGCTCGACCTCCCTGCCGGGGTGGACGTCGACATCAAGCTGATGTAAGCCTTGCCTTGCATTAGAGATCGATCCGGCCTATAATTGCGCGTTTACCCACTTCGGCGGGTTTTATTTCGTACACGTCCGGTCAATCGTAACCGGTTCGAGGAGAACAACATGAGTCTAGGCCTTGTCGCTCGCAAGGTGGGCATGACTCGGATTTTCACCGACGATGGTCAGTCCATTCCGGTGACCGTGCTCGAAGCCTCCGCCAACCGCGTGACGCAACTCAAAACGCCAGAGACCGATGGCTATGCAGCCGTCCAGGTCGGTTTTGGCGCGCGAAAGCCTTCGCGCACCACCAAGCCGCTCGCCGGGCATTTCGCCAAGGCGGGCGTCACTGCGGCGCGTGTCTTGCGTGAATTCCGCGTCGCCCCCTCCGATCTCGCCTCGTTGCAGCTCGGCCAGGAGCTTTCCGTGACGATGTTTCAGCCGGGACAGAAAGTCGACGTCACCGGTCGCTCCATCGGTAAGGGGTTCGCCGGCGCGATCAAGCGCCACAACTTCAGCTCCAACCGTGCCTCGCACGGGAACTCGATCACCACGCGTGCGCCCGGCTCCATCGGTATGGCGCAGGATCCCGGTCGCGTCTTCCCCGGCAAGCGCATGGCGGGGCATTTGGGCGACGAGACCGTCACGGTGCAGAATCTCGAGATCGTGCGCGTCGATGCCGAGCGCAACCTCCTGCTCGTCAAGGGGGCGGTTCCCGGTGCCAAGGGCGGCGACGTGATCGTGCGCCCGGCGGTCAAAGGCTAAGGCGAGGTGGATATGGAACTCAAGCTATTGAATGCGCAGGGTCAGCCCGCCGGAACCGCTCAGGTCTCCGACGCGCTCTTCGCCCGCCCTTACAACGAAGCGCTGGTGCATCAGGTCGTCGTCGCTTATCAGGCCAATGCCCGTCAAGGTACGCGCGCCCAGAAAGATCGTTCCCAGGTGCATCACTCCACCCGTAAGCCCTGGCGGCAGAAGGGGACGGGGCGTGCGCGCGCAGGGATGACTTCCAGCCCCCTGTGGCGGCATGGCGGAAAGATTTTCCCCAGTTCGCCGGACGAGAATTTCAAGCAGAAGGTCAACCGTAAGATGTACCGCGCGGCAATGGCCACCATCCTGTCGCAGCTCGCCCGCGAAGAGCGCCTGGCGGTGATCGACGATTTCCGCGTCGATGCGCCCAAGACCAAACTCGTGGCACAAAAGCTCAAGGAAATGGGGCTTGCGGGGACGCGCGTGCTGCTGATCACCGACGAGCTCGATGAGAATCTGCTGCTCGGCAGCCGCAACCTCAAAGATGCGCTGGTGCTGGCGGCGCACGAGACCGATCCGGTGGCCTTGGTGCACTTCCCGAAAGTGCTCCTCACCAAGGGCGCCGTGGCCAAATTCGAGGAGATGTGGCAATGACGATCAGCGAAGAACGCCTCTATCAGGTTCTGCTCGGACCGCAGATTTCGGAAAAAGCCACGATGCTCGGGGAGCGTCTCAATCAAGTGGTATTCCGCGTCGCGCGCGATGCCACCAAGCCCGAAATCAAGGCCGCCGTCGAGAAGCTCTTCGAGGTCGAAGTCGAGGGCGTGCGGGTGCTCAACGTCAAAGGCAAGGAGAAACGGACGGGGCGAATCACGGGCCGCCGTGCCGGTTGGAAGAAAGCCTTCGTCTCGCTCAAGCCGGGCCAAGAGCTCAGCTTCATGGCCGGGGAGTAAACCATCATGGCAGTGATCAAGATGAAACCGACTTCGCCCGGCCGTCGTGCCATGGTGCGGGTCGTCAACAAGGAACTCTACAAGGGTCGGCCGTATCCTTCACTCGTCGAGGCGATGACGCGTCTCGCGGGTCGCAACAACGCCGGACGCATCACTACCCGGCACAAGGGCGGCGGACACAAGAAGCACTATCGCATCGTCGACTTTCGGCGTAACAAGGACAACATCCCGGCCAGGGTCGAGCGGATCGAATACGATCCCAACCGCTCGGCGCACATCGCACTGCTGTGCTACGCCGACGGGGAGCGCCGTTACATCCTCGCGCCAAAAGGGCTGACGGTCGGCCAGACCATCATGAGCGGTCCGCAAGCGCCGATCAAGCCCGGCAATGCGCTGCCGATCCGTGCCATCCCGGTGGGAACGACGCTGCACAACGTCGAGCTCGTGCCGGGCAAGGGCGGGCAGCTCGCTCGCGCCGCAGGAACTTCGGTCCAGCTCGTCGCGCGTGAAGGTGCCTATGCCCAGGTGCGTCTGCGCTCGGGCGAAGTGCGCAAGGTGCACGTCGAATGTCGCGCCACCATCGGGGAAGTGGGCAATGGTGAGCATTCCCTGGAAAAACTCGGCAAGGCGGGGGCTTCCCGCTGGCGTGGCGTTCGTCCTACCGTACGCGGTGTGGCGATGAACCCGATCGACCACCCGCATGGTGGTGGTGAAGGGCGCACGGGCGAGGGCGGCGTGCCGCGCAGCCCATGGGGTCAGCCGACGAAAGGGTATCGCACTCGCCGCAACAAGCGCACGGACAACATGATCGTCCAGCGTCGGCACAAGCGTTAAGGGGTAAGTCATGGCACGTTCCGTCAAAAAAGGGCCGTTCGTCGATGCCCATCTGCTCAAGAAGGTCGAGCAAAGCCGCGCGACCAACGACAAGCGTCCGATCAAGACCTGGTCTCGCCGCTCCACGATCCTGCCCGAATTCATCGGGTTGACGTTCGCGGTGCACAATGGCCGGCAGCACGTCCCGGTCTTCATCACCGAGGCCATGGTTGGACACAAACTCGGCGAATTCTCCTTCACCCGCACCTTCAAAGGGCACGCCGCGGGCAAGAAGTCTAAACGCTAAAGGTCGAGGAAACGAGATATGGAAACCAAGGCTATCGTGCGCGGCGTGCGCCTTTCTCCCCAGAAAGGTCGTCTCGTCGCCGATCTCATCCGCGGCAAACCGGTGGCGCAGGCGCTCGACATCCTCGCCTTCTGTCCGCAAAAAGGCGCGCATTTGATTCGTAAAGCGCTGCTTTCGGCCATCGCCAATGCGGAACACAACGACGGTGCCGACGTCGATGAGCTCAAGGTCAAACGCATCATGGTCGAGAAGGGCGTGGTGCTCAAGCGCTTCCGGGCGCGAGCCAAAGGGCGTGGGGCGAAGATCCTCAAGCCTACGTCGCACATCATCGTCGCGGTCGGAGAATAAGGAGCGAACATGGGACAGAAAATCCATCCGACCGGCTTTCGCCTCGTCGTCACGCGTGACTGGTCCTCGCGCTGGTTTGCTTCGAGCAAGGACTTTCCGCGCCTGCTGCAGCAGGACGCCCAGGTTCGTGGGTACTTGAAGAACAAGCTCAAGCATGCGGCCGTCAGTCGTATCGTGATCGAACGCCCGGCCAAGAGTGCAAAGATCACGATCCACTCGGGGCGTCCCGGCGTGGTTATCGGCAAGAAGGGTGAGGACATCGAACTTCTCAGGGCCGATCTCAACCGTCGCATGGGCGTGCCGGTGCACCTCACGATCGAGGAAATCCGCAAGCCCGAGCTTGATGCGCAGCTCATCGCAGAAGCGGTCGCGACCCAGCTCGAGAAACGCATCCAGTTCCGTCGCGCCATGAAGCGCGCGATGCAAAACGCGATGCGGCTCGGAGCGAAGGGTATCAAGATCATGACTTCCGGCCGCCTGGGCGGGGCGGAGATCGCACGCTCCGAATGGTACCGTGAAGGTCGGGTTCCCCTGCAGACCCTGCGCGCCGACATCGATTATGGTTTTGCCGAGGCGCAGACCACCTACGGGATCATCGGCGTCAAGGTATGGCTCTACAAAGGCGATGTCCTGGCGCGCAATCAGGCACCTCAGGAGCCGATCGAACGCGAGGCGCGGCGTGGTCCGCGAGGCCGTCGCGACGAAGGGGAAGGCGCGCGTCGCGGTCGTCGCACCCGCGCCGCCAAAGCGAACGTAACTTCGGGAGTTGGCGATGCTGCAGCCGAAACGAACTAAATTCCGCAAGGTCCAGAAGGGGCGCAACAAAGGGCTGGCCACGCGCGGGACCTCCGTCTCCTTCGGTGAATTCGGCCTCAAGGCCATCGGCCGCGGCCGGCTGACTTCCCGTCAGATCGAGGCGGCGCGCCGCGCCATGACGCGCCACATCAAGCGCGGTGGGCGGATCTGGATCCGGGTGTTTCCCGATAAACCTATCTCCCGGAAACCTGCCGAGGTCCGTATGGGAAGCGGGAAAGGAAACCCGGAATACTGGGTGGCCGAAATCCAGCCGGGCAAGGTCTTGTATGAAATGGACGGTGTGAGCGAAGCGCTGGCCCGTGAGGCGTTCGAACTCGCCGCGGCCAAGCTGCCGTTCAAGACCGTCTTCGTCACCCGCAAGTTGGGAGCGGCATGATGAAAGCAAAAGACATGCGTGAAAAGAGCGTCGACGAGCTCGAGAAAGAATTGCTCGAGCTGCGCAAGGCGCAATTCTCGCTTCGTATGCAACAGGCGACGCAGCAGCTGACCAATACCGCGGCGATGCGCGCCACCCGGCGCGACATTGCGCGGATCAAGACCCTGCTGCGGGAAAAAGGGGTGCGTAAATGACCGAAGAAATGCAAAACAAGACCCGGCAGCGCATGGTCGGACGTGTCGTGAGTACCGCCCGAGCCAAGACGGTCGCCGTGTTGGTCGAACGTCGCGTGGCGCATCCCCTCTATGGGAAGATCGT
>JAQUGB010000130.1:0-2870 GCA_028684345.1 Tepidiphilus sp.
CCTCCGTGCGCGCCGGCGGCATGGACGAATCGGGCCTCGCGGCGCTCCATCCGCTGGCGCTACCCTGCAGCCGCGACGATCGCTGGGAATGGGACGGTGTGCGCTTTGCCATCCTCCATCCCGACCTTGCCGATCCCTGGAAAGGGCGCGGAGACAACGACGCCTCCTGTGTGCTGCGCGTAGAGACGAAAGCCGGTGCGGCGATCGTGTCGGGCGACCTGAGCCTGCGCGGGGAACGTCACCTGATCGCCACCTTGCCGGCGGAAGCGCTGCGCGCCGAGATCATCGTCGCCGGGCATCATGGCAGCAAGACGAGCTCCGCCCCCGAATGGATCGAGGCCACGGGTGCGCACCATGTCGTCTATGCCGTCGGCTACCGCAATCGCTTCCACCATCCAGCCTGTGAGGTCGCCACGGCCTGGCGTCAGGCCGGCGCACGAGCGTGGCGCAGCGACCGCGACGGTGCGATCACGGCCTTCTTCGGCAGGAACGAGCCGACGGTGCGTGCCTGGCGTGCGCAAACCCAGCGCTACTGGTATTCTCTCTGGCAAGAACCTTCCTGCGAAGAGGAGCATTCCCCATGAGTCTGGCCGACTGGCTCGAACGCGCCAAGCGCTGGCTCGCCGGCGCGCGCCCCGCCTCACGCACCCCTGACGGCGGATTTGCGCCGCGCCGCACCGACCACCCCACCGAAATGCGCACCGATCACATCATGTGCGTCGGCCCGCACGGCATCCACCGTATGGTCTACTACGAATGGGGCGACCCTACCAACCCCAGGGTGCTGCTGTGCGTGCATGGTCTCACGCGCACCGGACGCGACTTCGACGAACTCGCCCGCGCGCTTGCACCCTATTACCGAGTCATTTGCCCCGACGTAGTCGGCCGGGGGCTCTCCGACTGGCTCACCGTCAAGACCGACTACGCAATCCCGCTCTATGTCTCGGACATGCTCACCCTGCTCGGCAAGATCCGCCCCAAGACCCTGCACTGGGTCGGTACCTCCATGGGGGGATTGATCGGCATGACGCTCGCCGCGCAGCCCATGAGCCCGATCGACAAGCTGGTGCTCAACGACGTGGGCCCCGTGCTCTCGGCCGCCTCGCTCGAACGCATCGGGCGCTACGTGGGCGAAACACCGCACTTCGCCAGCCTGGAAGAGGCCGAAGCCTACCTGCGGCGCATCCATGCCCCTTTCGGACCGCTCACGGACGCGCAGTGGCGTCATCTCACTCTGCATTCGGTGCGCCAGGACGTGGACGGCCGCTGGGTGCTGCGCTACGACCCCGGCATCGCCGTCCCTTTCCAGACGCAGCCGGCACTCGACGTCGACCTCTGGGCCCTGTGGGATGCCATTCACTGCCCCACCCTGGTGCTGCGCGGCGCCGAATCGGACCTCCTCACACACGAGACCGCCGAGGCGATGACCCGCCGCGGCCCGCGCGCCAAGCTGGTCGAGATCCCCGGCGTCGGCCACGCCCCGGCGCTGATGGATCGGGCGCAGATCACCATCGTCGAGGAATTTTTGCTCGATCGCTCCAAACCCTGAGGTCCCATGCGGCGCTGGTTCAAACGTATCCTGCCGAATCACGAAGTCGTGCGCGACAATCGCTGGCTGCGTCCTTTCCGCAACACCCTGCTCCACCCGCGCCTGTGGCACATCAACCGCCGCTCCGTATCGGCGGGTGTGGCCATCGGCCTGTGGTGCGGTCTCATCCCCGGGCCGTTCCAGATGCTCACGGCCGCGTTCCTGTGCGTCCTCTTTCGCGCCAATCTGCCGGTGGCCGTGTTCACCACCCTCTATACGAACCCTTTCACCATCCCCGTGATCTATTTCGCCGCCTTCCAGATCGGAAGCTTCCTGCTCGGACGAGAAAACGGCGGCTTTCAGCCCGCACCCGAATGGGGTGAGCAAAGCCTGAGAGAATGGATGGATCAGGCGTTCGCCTGGGTGGCCTCCTTGGGGACGCCGCTCTTTCTCGGCCTCTTCGTGCTGGCAAGCACGCTTGCCATCGCGGGCTATTTCCTCGTGCGCGCCTGGTGGCGATGGCATCTCGTGCACCAGTGGCGCCGGCGTCGGAGCCGACGTCGCATGGCGACGACTTCCCTTGCACCTAAAAAGTAGCAGGGATGAGCTGACATCACTACATCATACTGCTACCAGCCGCCCCGCTTCCAGCACGAGCCGGCGGTCGAGCCGGGCGGCCAGGCGCTCGTCGTGGGTGACGACCACCAGTGCCATGCCGCGCGTGCGGGTGAGCGAGAGCAGCAATTCGAAGACACGCTCGGCGTTCGTCCGGTCGAGGTTGCCGGTGGGTTCGTCGGCGAGCAGGCAGAGTGGCTCGGTGACGAGCGCTCGGGCGATCGCCACGCGCTGGCGCTCCCCGCCTGAGAGCTGGGACGGGAAATGCGCGAGGCGCGCCTCCAGCCCGACTTCACACAGCAGCGCCCGGGCCCGCTCCAGTGCCTCGGCCTTCGGCCGGCGCCGGATCATCCATGGCAGTGCCACGTTCTCAAGCGCGGTGAATTCCGGCAGCAGATGATGGAATTGATAGACGAAACCGAGCATGGCATTGCGCAGCCGCCCGCGTGCCGCCTCGTCGAGTGCGAACACCGTCTGCCCCGACCAGCGCACTTCTCCGCTGCTCGGCCGATCGAGCCCGCCGAGCAGGTGCAACAAGGTGCTCTTGCCCGAGCCCGAGGCGCCGACGATGGCCACCCGCTCGCCGGCCTGCACCGACAAATCCACGCCCTCGAGGATGGTGAGCGGTGCGCCGGCGTCGAGGTACACCTTGCTCAGCGCCCGCGCCTCCAGTACCGGCGTTTCGGCCCCCCTGGCCGTCGTCTCACTCATGGCGCAGCGCCTCGGC
>JAQUGB010000130.1:2970-5170 GCA_028684345.1 Tepidiphilus sp.
GGCTGCAAGGCATCCAGGCTGCCCGCCCGCAGATAATCGTCGAATTGGGCAACACCGCGCTCGAGCGAGGGCTCGATGCCCCGCACGCCCACCCCTTGCACGCGGCCATTACCGCTCACCATCGCCTGTTCCTGGATGAAGGGTGCCGCCCCGAGCACCTCGGGATGGCGGCGCACCCGATCGAGCACCGCCGGCCAGGCTTCGAGCATCCCTCTCTGGGACGACACCTCGATGTGCGAGGCGACCCCCAGGATGCGATGACGCAGTTCGTCCTGAAACCCGTTCATCACCGACAGCACCACGATGAGGGCGGCCACGCCCAGCATCAGGCCCAGCATGGAGACCAGCGAGATGAACGACACGAACGCGTTGCGCCCGCGCGTGCCGCGTTGCCGACGCGTATAGCGCCAGCCGATGAACCCTTCGTACATCGTCCCTTTTTCCGTTTTCCGTGGGGCACGTCGTCGACGGTACAATCGCACCATGATTCCGACCGTCGTCCTCCCCGGCCTGCTCTGGCCCAACGCCGGCGCTCAGGGCCTGCTCGACGGCCTCCCGCATCCCACGCTCGAGCGATGGCTCGCGGTGGGTGCCCGTTACCACGAATCGCCGCGATCATACCGCGAAACGCTCGCCGCCGTGCTGGGGCCGGCCTCTTTGCCGCTCGCCGAACTGCGCCGCCGCGGCGAAGACGATGCCGCGTCCCCCGCCGCCGGTTTCCTCTTGTGCGCCGACCCGGTGACGTTGACGCTCGCACGAGATCGCATCGTCGTCACCGAACCGGGAGAAGCGGGGCTGAGCCCGCAGGAGGCCGCCGCACTCGCCCCAGCCCTCTCCGCCTGGCTCAGGCAGATCGCTCCGGGCTGGATCCTCGGATTCGAACTCACCACGCCGCAGCGCGGCTACTTGCGGCTCGCCACCCCTGCCGAGAGGGTGCGCTTCGCCCCCCTCGACGAAGCCTCCGGCCGCTCGCTCGACGTCCTCCTGCCGCAAGGGGAAGACGCCCGGCGCTGGCGCCGGCTGATGAACGAGCTACAGGTCTGGCTGCACGAACACCCCGTCAACGCCGAGCGCCGCCGCCGGGGATGGCCCACCCTCGATTCTCTGTGGTTGTGGGGCAACGAACAGCCCGCGGCGAACGCCGTCCCCTTCCGCCGCGTGCTCGGCATGGATACGCTCGATCCCCTCGCACGCGGCTGGGCGAGCGCCGCCGGACACGACCTCGTGCTCGCCGGGCACGACACGGGGCAGGAATTCGACGTGGCGCTCCTCGATGCCGCCGAAGCCCCTTGCCGCCGGCTCGACCTCACCGCCTGGCGCACGGCCCTCACCACCCTCGATCGCGACTGGCTCGCCGGGCTCGAAGCCCGCCTGCCGCGCCTCTCGCTCCTGCTGCTCGGCGACAAGGCGAGTGTGCGCCTGGAGATCACCCCATCGCGCCGCCGCCTCGCTCCTTTGCGCCGCCTGTTTCGCCGCCCGGACACACTCGCGCGGCTGCTGGAGGAAACCGCCCAATGACCCCCCGTCCCACCGTCCGCCCCACGCCGCGCCGCGCCCTGGAGCGACTGCTCGAAGCCGGCATCGACCCCCTGCTCGCCCGCCTCTACGCCGCCCGCGGCATCGAGCACCCCGCCGAGACCGACACGGCGCTCACGCGCCTCTTGCCGCCCGAGGCGATGAAAGGCACGCGCGAGGCGGCAGAGCTATTGGCCGATGCGATCGAAGCGCAGGCGCACATCGTGGTCGTCGGCGACTACGACTGCGACGGTGCCACCGCCACCGCCGTGGCCATACGCGCGCTGCGCGCCATGGGCGCGCGGGTGGACTTTCTCGTGCCCAACCGCTTCACCTACGGCTACGGCCTCTCGCCCGAGATCGTGGCGCTCGCCGCCGAACGCTTCGCGCCGGACGTGCTCATCACGGTCGACAACGGCATTGCCAGCGTCGAGGGGGCCGCGGCCGCCCGCGCGCTCGGCATGAGCCTCGTGATCACCGACCACCACCTTCCCGGCGACGTCCTCCCCGAAGCCGACGCCCTCGTCGATCCGAACCAGCCCGGCTGCGACTTCCCCAGCAAGGCGATCGCCGGCGTGGGAGTCGTCTTCTACGTGATGCTGGCCCTGCGCGCCGAGCTGCGCCAACGTGGCGCGTTCGCGGCCCGACCCGAACCCAATCTCGCGCAGCTGCTCGATCTCGTCGC
>JAQUGB010000131.1 GCA_028684345.1 Tepidiphilus sp.
CGGCAACGGCAATCAGCTTGATTGAGGTGAGGGACATCAGCCCGCCAGGCGAGCAGGCAAAGCTATTCTGGTCCGAGCCCCAAACCGGGTTCACCAGTGGCCTGCCGACGAAAGCGCCGAAGCCCGAGCCCATCAATCACTGGCAGCGTGCAGTCCAGGCCATCGACGAGGCCATCATTGAAGCGCGACACAACCCCGAGACGGCACGCTCGCTGTTCGCGTTGGCTTCCTATGGTCGGCGCGATCCCGCTTCCTTGGAACGGTTGCGCGCCACCTTCGTGAAGGAAGGCATCCCGCCGGAATTTCTGTCACATTACCTGCCTGATGCACCCTTTGCATGTCTTAAACAAAATGACGGGTTAAGTGACAAATTTTGACGGATAGAGCTTTCCGGCTCACACTGTCACATAATCGAACGTATACGTGACGGGTGAAAAGGTGCTGATCGGCTACATGCGGGTATCGAAGGCGGACGGATCCCAGTCCACCAATTTGCAACGCGATGCGCTCATCGCCGCTGGTGTGAGCCTTGCGCACCTTTACGAGGATCTGGCCTCGGGCAGGCGCGATGATCGCCCAGGGTTGGCTGCTTGCCTGAAGGCGCTTCGTGAAGGGGACACGCTGATCGTGTGGAAGCTCGATCGGCTTGGCCGTGATCTGCGCCACCTGATCAACACCGTGCACGACCTAACTGCGCGTAGCGTGGGCCTGAAGGTCCTGACCGGTCACGGTGCGGCGGTCGACACGACGACTGCCGCCGGCAAGCTTGTGTTCGGTATTTTTGCCGCGCTGGCCGAGTTCGAGCGTGAGTTGATTTCCGAGCGAACAGTCGCTGGACTTATCTCGGCGCGCGCTCGCGGCAGGAAAGGGGGGCGCCCCTTCAAGATGACCGCCGCCAAGCTACGCCTGGCGATGGCCAGCATGGGGCAACCGGAAACCAAGGTGGGCGATCTCTGCGAAGAACTCGGGATTACCCGGCAGACGCTCTACCGGCACGTGTCGCCCAAGGGCGAACTGCGGCCAGACGGCGTAAAGCTGCTCTCCCTCGGTTCAGCCGCATAAATGGAGGCGACCTGGAACGGGGCGCTGTTCAGTGCGGCAACGATCCGATTACCGGTGTCGACCCGTTGCTGTCGTTGAGCGTGAGGGAAAGCTGTCGCTCAACGTCTTAGGTTAACCGGGCGCGCGCGAGCCGGCAACCACGAAGTGAACCGGCATTTCGCGCGCTCCGGTTGAACCGCCAGTTGGGCTGCTTACTTGAAGAATCGTTTGAACCATCCAACATCTTCCTTCTTTTCTTTCTCCGAAATAATGCCGAGCATGTTGGCCTTTACCGCAGCCACATAATCTGCATCGTCCCGTTTGATGTGGTTAATGAGCCAAGAGCTGAGAAGTTTGTGAATTTCGGCGGTCACATCGTCGCCTAATTTGAACCGTTCCAGGTATTCATTTACACGCCGGACGAAGAGTTCATGTACTTTTTTGTGCGGCTTGCAATATTTATACCCCGCTTCCTCTTGCAAACTTTCCTCGAACGCAAAGTGGGATAAGGTGTAGTCAACCAAGTCATCCAGCACTCGACCGATGGTTTCCTTGTCTTGTTTTTGATGTGCGTTTTCCAGATCGTTGATGTAATCCACGATTCTCATGTGTTGCTTGTCGATAACATCGATTCCCGTGTTCAGGTCATCTGTCCATTTAATAGTCATGTCAAACCCTTCTATTGGATATGCAAGTAACGAGGTGCCCAACGAATAGGGTTTATCCCTCGCGCCGCAAGCGCCGGTCAGTGCGCGGGCGCCTGCCGCGAGGGATAAGCCTTGTTGAACTGAACCGCCGCTCTGGCGGTGATACTGGGGATTCTACGCGCGGCTCATCCACATTGGATAGAGCGCGACAGGGCCCTGGCATCAGCGGGTCGCCGCTCCCGGCTCAGCGCTCGGGGCCATCGCCGTAATCGGCCGCAATCGTGTGCCGACCGTGCGTCGGGCGTGTGATGTCGGTCGCGTTCGCCAGTCCGGGAACGTGCCACGGCCTGCCGGTGCGAGCGCCGCATCAGCGAGGATTGAGATGGGGGCGCGTGAGTGTTCATCGCGGCCCATCCCGACAGCGCGGCGCCGGCGCAGGTGGGTCGTACCGGCGAGCCATGACGATCTCGACCGTGAGCCAACGCCCGACCCTACAGTGCGGGCAGCATCGCGGATCCTCCCCGCTGACGCGGGCGAGGAAGTCCTCGGCTGCTTCGATCACCGCCGCTTGTGGTGCCGGCGTCTGGAGCGCCGCACGGGCGGCGGCAAGCCGGGCCCGCTTGTGGCCGCAGGCGAGCAGCCCGTAGTGGCGCAGGCGCTTGAAGCCGGCCGGCAGCACGTGGCGCAGGAAGCGTCCGATGAAGGTGTCGGTCGGCAGGCTGACCGTACGCTTGCCGCCGGTCGCGTTGTCGCGCGCCCGAAGGCGCACCTGCCCCACCTCGCAGCCGAGAAGGCGGTCGTTCGAGAGCGCCACGCGGTGCGTGTAACGGGCAAGGTAGTCGAGCACTTGGGCGGGCCCGCCCGGCGGCGGCTTGGCGTAGACCACCCAGTCATGCACGAGCAGCGCACGGCGCCTGTCTTGCCATGCACCCGGCGCACCTTGCGGATCGTCGGGCAGCTCGCCGCTGCGGTGGGCAGCGTCGAGCCGCGCGAGGAACTTGCCGCGAAACACCTTCGAGGCGGCCTGGATCGGAAACAGGAAGTGCGTGCCGCGTGCCGGTATGCGCCATCTGCCCTCGGCGTCGAGCCCGCCACAGGTGATCAGGGCGTGCACATGCAGGTGCATGCGCAGGTCCTGGCTCCAGGTGTGGAGCACGAGGCTGAAGCCAGGCACGGCGCCCAGCCAGCGCGGGTTGGCGGCGAGCTCGAGCAAGGTCGTCGCCGCACTGTCGAACAGCGCGCCGTAGAGCCAGCGCGGGTGCCGGATCGCCAGCGGATTGAGCACGTGGGGCAGCGTGAACACCCAGTGCGCGTAGGGCACCGGCAGCACCTCGCGCAGGCGCGCCGCACGCCAGGCCTCCTTGGCCCGCGTCTGGCACTGCGGGCAATGCCGGTTGCGACACGAGCGCCAGACATGGCGCTCGGCGCCGCAGTTTGCGCAACGCTCGCGTACGCCGCCGAGCGCGGCGGTGCGGCAGTCGACGATGGCACGCCAGGCCCGCGCCTGGGTGGGCGACAGCGCATGGCTGCGGCGGTAGGTGCTGCCGTACGTGCGCAGGATGCCGGCCAGCGTGGGGCGGTCCATGGCCGCTCGGCCTCAGAGCCGGCGCAGCAGATCGAGCGGGCTGTCGTGGGGGATTGAACCCGGACGCGCCAGATGCAGGTAGCGCTGCGTGGTCGACAGGTGGCCGTGGCCCAGGAGCTTCGCGAGCGTGGCCAGATCGACGCCGGCCTCGAGCAGATGGGTGGCGAAGGCGTGGCGCAGCGTGTGGATGCCGCCCGTCTTGGTGATACCAGCCCGGTCGCGGGCACGGTAGTACCCACGTTGCGCACTGCTGATGTCGAACGGCTGGGCGGCGTCGGTGGCGCGAGGGAACAGCCAGTTGCGGGGTCTGCAGATGCGCCAATAGACGCGCAGCGCTTCGAGCAGGCTCGGGCTGAGCAGCGTATAGCGATCCTTGCCACCCTTGCCCGCCACCACCCGGATGCACATGCGATCCGGTGCGCTGTCGATGTCGGCGACGCGCAGCGCACACACCTCGGACACGCGTAGTCCGGCCGCGTAGGCCGTCATCAACAGCGTGCGCGTGCGCAGATTGGCGGCCGCCTCGAACAGTCGCGCCAGTTCCTCGCGCGAGAGGATCTCCGGCTGACGCTGCGGCGTGTGCGCGTAGGGAATCGTGATGGCCTCGGCCGTGCGGCCCAGCACGATGTCGAAGAAGAACTTCAGGGCGCACACGGCCTGGTTCACGGTCGTGTAGGCCAGGTGCCGCTCGGTGATCCGGTGCAGCAGCCAGGCCTTCACCTGCGCGGCATCGAGGCGGTCGGGACTGCAGTGGTAGTGCGCGGCCAACTGCGCCACCACCGACAGGTAGGCCTGCTGCGTGCGCCGCGCCAATCCGCGCAGCACCATCGCGTCGATCATCTGCTGACGTAAGGGGCTCATGACACTTCTCCTTGAACGCGGGGACATCCCCGGTTTCAAGGTAGGTCGTCGGCGCAGACGTCATGAAAAACGCGGTGGCGCTAGGGTTCGCGGCCACCGCGTCAGCGGTTTAGTTCAACGTAGAAGTGAGCGGAATGCGCGGCTTTTTGCGCAGGTCCGCTCGACTGCCAGGTTGGGCCTGCGGTAGAGAGAGCGCGTTTCAAAAGTCGGCGCTGGCGAGACGGCAACAACAAGGCCAGCGATTGACCGATTTGCCCACTGCACAGTTGCAGCACTTGCGATTGAACCGGGCGACAGAAACGTGGGCGCGAATGTATGCATGGGGGACGCGAATTACGAGAACGCGAGCGTAAGCCCGACGAAGATGGTTGCAATCGGAAATAGAGCCACGAGTTCTTCGTTGTGCTTTGCGGGTTGAGGCGGCGGATAGCGCCCAAGCGTAACTGTCTTGAGCATGACCCAGCCAATGCCATAGAAAACCGTATAGAACAAAAACTCCACCACGAAGCGGACGACGAGTTCAGCAAGTGCTTCGAGCATGGTTTTGAAAGGCCCAACTTTGTTTTAGGGCGAAAGTTCTGCCGCATAACATTGGGATGCCGGATAACATGTTCTGCAACCTCCTGTTTAGAAGAAGAAATATCGCGCAATGCAAGATAACAACGCAGGTAAAGCAGCAGCCCGCATGGTGTGTGGTCTGATCGACTCCGGACACAGGCGTTTAGCATATCCTCCCGCCGCAATGACCGCTATCCGGATCGATTGATGACCGGCCGCATATGGCCGGCAGCAGCCCGTCGTTGCCTGATGGATCCAACCCCTCCGCTGCTATAGTGCAGTCGGCTTCTGACGTTCAGTGCAGCCGTCTTCTGAAAACGACAACAACTCATTTATCAAGGTGTTATCGGACAATCGTCCGCTTTGTCCAGCTAATGATCGTTTGACGGACAGCTCATTGAGTCGGTACAATTCAATGTTTTCTGAAAACTGGAAATTCTC
>JAQUGB010000132.1 GCA_028684345.1 Tepidiphilus sp.
CTTGGTCGAGAAGGGCCCCGTCGTCATGGTTCGAGCGCCAGGGGTTCGGTTTCCGGCGCTGCTTCGGCCGGACGCACCCACAAGGGGGCTAAGGGCTCGCGCTGCTCCAGGTGCAGGGCGCGCTCCTTGCACAGTTCCAGCACGGCCACGAAGGTGACGGCCACGCCCAGCCTCCCCTGCTCTGGTTCGATCAGCGTGGCGAACGCGAGCGCTCCCGCGGCATGACGCAACCGGCGCAGCACCCGGCTCATGGCCTCGCGCACCGAAATGGCCTCGGCGGCGACTTCGTGGCGGCGCTCGAGCCGTAGGCGCTGCAGGATGCCCGTCCACGCTTCGATGAGCCGATCCAGGCTCGCCTCCGGTTGCGGCCGCTGGGGCGTATGCCCCCACTCGATCGGCCCGGCCCAGAGGAAATCCCGCCCCGCCCGCGGATGCTCGCCCAAGAGGCGCGCTGCGCGCTTGATGCGCTCGTATTCGAGCAGACGGCGCATGAGTTCGGCCCGTGGATCGTCTTCCCCGTCTTCCTGGAGCACGGAAGGAGCTCGCGGCAGCAGCGAGCGCGATTTGATCTCCAGGAGCGTGGCCGCCATCAAGAGGTAGTCAGCCGCCAGATCGAGGTCGAAGCGGCGCATCGCTTCCACGTAGGCGAGATACTGCTCGGTGAGCCGCGCCACCGGGATGTCGCGCACGTCGAGCCGGTTCTTCTGGATGAGATACCACAAAAGGTCGAACGGCCCCTCGAAGGTCTCGAGAAAGACGCGCAGCGCCTCCGGCGGAATGAAGAGATCCTCCGGCACGGCGGTGAGCGGCTCGCCGTAGACGCGCGCGATCGGCGCTTCGGCGGCGAGGATTTCATCTCTACTCACGTGTAATCCAGACCCATCGCCTCGCGCACGTCGCGCATGGTCGCCTGGGCGAGCTTGCGCGCCTGCTCGCAACCGTCGGCGACCACGTTGCGCACGAGACTGGGGTTCTCCACATAGGGTTGCGCCCGCTCGCGCATCGCTTCCTGTTCCTTGAGGATGGCCTCGAGCACGGGCTGCTTGCATTCCAGGCAGCCGATCTTGGCGCTACGGCAGCCCTCCTGCACCCACTGGTGCACCTCGGGATCGGTGTAGATCTTGTGGAACTGCCACACCGGGCAGCGTTCCGGATCGCCGGGGTCGGTGCGGCGCACCCGCGCCGGATCGGTCTGCATGGTGCGCACCTTGCGCGTGATCGATTCGGGGTCTTCGCGCAGGTAAATCGTGTTGCCATAGCTCTTCGACATCTTCTGCCCGTCGAGGCCGGGCATGCGGGAGGCCTCGGTGAGCAGCACTTGGGGTTCCACCAGGATGTGCTTGCTATAGCCCTCGAGATAACCATAGAGTCGCTCCCGGTCGCCCAGGGACAAACTCTGCGCTTCCTCGAGGAGGGCGCGGGCCTGCGCGAGCGCCTCGGCGTCGCCTTCCTGCTGGAAACGGGTACGCAGCTCGAGGTAGAGCCGGGCGCGCTTGCTGCCGAGTTTCTTCACCGCCTCTTTGGCGTTTTCCTCGAAATTGGGCTCGCGACCGTAGAAATGGTTGAAGCGGCGTGCCACTTCGCGCGTGAATTCCACGTGCGGGATCTGGTCCTCGCCCACCGGCACGAGATTGGCGCGATAGATGAGGATGTCGGCCGCCTGCAGCAACGGATAGCCGAGGAATCCATAGGTAGTGAGATCCTTGTGCGAGAGCTTTTCGAGCTGATCCTTGTAGGTCGGTACCCGCTCGAGCCAGCCGAGCGGCGTGATCATGGAAAGCAGCAGATGCAGCTCGGCATGCTCGAGCACCCGGGACTGGATGAAGAGCGTGGCCTGGTTCGGGTCGATGCCCGCTGCCAGCCAGTCGATGAGCATCTCCCAGGTGGCCTGCGAGATCACGTCGGGCTGGTCGTAGGTCGTGGTGAGCGCATGCCAGTCGGCCACGAAGAAAAGGCAAGGATATTCATACTGCAGGCGGGCCCAATTTTTCAGCACGCCGTGATAATGCCCCAGATGGAGACGCCCGGTGGGGCGCATTCCCGAAAGGACCCTTTCAGCATACATGGTTTTTTCGCCTTTACGGTTCGTAGGATTCGAAGGTGCTAAAAGCCGATCGTCGCGAGAATTGTGCTGCGTACCGCGACGAACATCGGCCACAGGATGGAGGAGCCCACCCCGCTGATCATGGCTACCAGCAGGATCGCGATGCCGTACGGCTCCAGCCGCGACAAGGCCCAGGCCGGACGCGGCGGCAATACGCTCACGAGCATGCGACCGCCGTCGAGCGGCGGCAGCGGCAGGAGGTTCAATACCATGAGGGCGACGTTGATCGAGATGCCGGCATCGGCCATGCGCGCGAGCGGCACCGCCCAGAAGGGGGGCAGAAAAGTGAGCGCTAGCTTGAAGAGCAAGGCCCAGCCGAGCGCCATCGCCAGATTGATGCCCGGCCCGGCGCCCGCCACCCAGAACATGTCCCGCTTGGGATGACGCAAGCGGGAAGGGTCGACCGGCACCGGTTTCGCCCAGCCGAAGAGCAGCGCCCCGGCACCGGTGAGCAGCGACAGGAACAGGATGCCCAGCGGCACGAGGAGGGTGCCCACCGGGTCGACGTGACGCAGCGGATTGAGCGAGATGCGCCCGGCACGCTCGGCGGTGGGATCGCCAAAAGCTCGGGCGACGTAGCCGTGCGCCGCCTCGTGCAAGGTGATCGCCAGCAGCACCGGCAGCGCCCAGAGCGCGAGATCGGCGAGAAAGGCATTCATTCGGCGATAAATGGGGTGGGATCGCCCGCCCCGACGCGCACGATGTGCGGCGCTTCGCCCGTGAGATCGACCACGGTGGTGAGCTCGCGGCAGGTTTCGCCCGTGTCGACGATCACGTCGACCAGCTTGCCGATGCGTTCGGACACCGTCTCGGCATCGGGCAAAGGCTCCGCCTCGCCGGGCAGGATCAAACTGGTGCTCAGGAGCGGCTCGCCCAGCGCCTCCAGGATCGCCTGCACCACGCGGTGCTGCGGCACGCGAAGCCCGATGGTGCGCCGTTTGGGGTGAAGGATGCGCCGGGGCAGATCGTGCGTCCCCTCGAGGATGAAGACGTAGGGGCCGGGGGTGTTGGCCTTCAGCAGGCGAAAGACGCGGTTATCCACCCGGGCATAGTTGCCCAGCTCGGAGAGGTCGCGGCACAGCAAAGTAAACGGCTGCGACTCGTCCATGTCGCGAATGCGGCGGATGCGGCGGATCGCCTCGACGTCACCGAGATGACAGGTAAGGGCGTAGCTCGAGTCGGTGGGCATGGCCACGACCGCGCCTTGCCGCAGTTCCCGTGCGACGAGGTCGACGAGCCGTTTTTGCGGGTCGACCGGATGAATGGAGAGGATTTGCGCCATAATCGAACATTATAGCGCGCATTCTAGCAGCTGCCACACCGGCGTAAGATCCGGCGGCAAGGGGGGCGCCGCGCCCAGATCGACGGCGGATTCTTCCGGTGCATGGAAGTCGGAACCCATCGAAGCGGCAAACCCCCACTGGCGCGCGACGTGCGCCCAGCGGCGCATGTCGTCGGGGCCGTGGGAACCGGAACTCACCTCGATGGCCGTGCCCCCTGCTTCATCGAAGCGCCGCAGCAGCTCTGCGAACTGCGCGGCCGAGAGGCGGTAGCGCGCCGGATGGGCCAGCACCGCCACCCCGCCCGCCCTGTGGATCCAGGCGAGCGCCTCTTCGAGCACGGCCCACTCGTGTTCGACGTAGCCGGGCTTGCCCTTGGCGAGGTAGTATTGGAAGACTTCCGAGACCGAGCGCATCAAACCGAGCGAGACGATATAGCGGGCGAAATGTGCGCGGCTCACCAAGGCCGGATTCTTCGCGAAGCGCAGGGCGCCTTCCCATGCACCGTGGATGCCATGGCGCTCGAGCTCCTCGGCGATGCGCTTCGCCCGCGCGTCGCGCCCCGAACGCACCCGTTGCAAGCCTTCACCGAGGGCAGGATCGCCGGGATCGACGCCCAGGCCGAGCACGTGGATCGTCTCGTCAGCGAACGACACCGAGATCTCCACCCCAGGCACGAAAGAGATGCCCCACACGCGCGCCTCTACCTCAGCCGAGGCGCAGCCGGCGATCTCGTCGTGATCGGTGAGGGAAAGCAGCGTCACGCCGTTCGCGGCGGCGCGACGCACCACCTCGGCCGGAGCGAGCACCCCGTCCGAGACGAGCGAATGGCAATGCAGATCGACTTTCATCGCGTCCGCCCTTCGCCCGGAGCCTTTCGTTCAGTGAACGGAGACGAGCTCGATCTCGAAGGTGAGGTCGCGCCCGGCAAGCGGGTGGTTCGCGTCGACGGTGATCGAATCCTCGGTCACTTCCACGACGACGATGGGGATCTGCCGACCGTCGTGCGACTGCATCACCAGCCGCTGCCCCACTTCCGGTTCGAGATCCGGCGGCAGCTGCTCACGCGGCACCTGCAACACGGCTTCGGCCACGCGATCGCCGTAGGCTTCGGCCGCCGGGATGGTGACGGTCTTCGTCTGCCCCACGGCCATGCCTTCCACGGCCTGTTCGAAGCCGGGGATCACCTGTCCGGAGCCGACGGTGAATTCGAGCGGGTCGCGCCCGGCGGAGCTGTCGAACACCGAGCCGTCGTCGAGCTTGCCGGTGTAATGGACCTGGACGGTATCGCCCGCTTTTGCTGCCTGATTCATGATCTTTCCTTTCCGCTGTCGTGTAGAACACGCCGGTCTTGACCGGCGTATCCATGACCTTACCCGCTTTCTCTTGCTTTGGCTAGACGTCTACGGAAAAATTCCTTGCCCGTTTCGGCGCTTGATGCTAATTTGGCGCCCCTGCCGCTTGCCCCGGAGCCCGTGATGAATCCCTCTCCCGACGACCGCCTCTACCTGCCCAGCCACCAATGGTTGCGCCGCGAAGACGATGGAATTTACACTTTAGGCATCACCGACCATGCCCAGCGTGAGCTCGGCGACATCGTCTATGTACAATTGCCCGAGCCCGGTCAACACCTGGAAGCCGGCGACGTGCTCGCGGTGGTCGAATCGGTCAAGGTCGCCTCCGAGATCCTCTGCCCCTTTCCCGCCACCGTGGTCGCGGTGAACGAAGAAGCCCGCGA
>JAQUGB010000133.1 GCA_028684345.1 Tepidiphilus sp.
AGGGGATCTACAAGGAACTGGCCGCCTGGGCGGCACGACGCGGCGTGGCGACGCTGCTCGTCGACGGCGAGGAGGTTCCCACCAACCCCTGGCCCAAGCTCGACCGCTACCGCGAGCACGACATCGACCTGCCGATCGCCCGGCTCGAATCCGCCGATGCGCACGCCTTGCAGGGGGCCGTGCAGCAGGCGCTGGAAGTGGGCGAAGGCGTAAAGGTGCGCGACGGCCTCGGCTGCTGGCACCTCTTTGCCGGCGCCTACGTCTGCCCCTCCTGCGGCAAGGGCGCTCCGCCGCTCGATCCGCGTCTCTTCTCGCAGCATTCGCCCCTCGGCTGGTGTCCGGCTTGCCTCGGCACCGGCCGGAAACTGCTGGGCGAAGGCGCGGCGCTGCGCGACGGCCGGCCGCAGGCGCTCGAAGCGGAACGCGAGGTCGAGGGCCGCCTCGTCACCGCCCAGACCTGCCCCGAATGCGGCGGCAGCCGGCTCAATGCGGATGCGCGCGCCGTGCGGCTGCAAGGGATGACGCTGCCGCAGCTCGCGCGCCTGCCGCTCGCGCGCCTGGCGCCGTGGCTCGACGAAGCCGCCGCGCACTGGGACGAGCGCAGCCGGCGCATCGCCGCCGAAGTGCTGCCGCAGATCGCGCAGCGCCTCGCCTTTCTCTGCGAGGCGGGGCTCGGTTATCTCACGCTGGAGCGCGCCGCGCCCACCCTCTCCGGCGGCGAAGCGCAGCGCATCCGGCTCGCCGCCCAGCTCGGCTCGACCCTGCGCGGCGTGTGCTACGTGCTCGACGAACCCACCATCGGCCTGCACCCGCGCGACGACGAAACCCTCATCGCCCTGCTGCGCCGGCTGCAGCGGCGTGGCAACACGGTGCTGGTGGTCGAGCACGACGAGGCGATGATTCGCAGCGCCGACGAGCTGATCGACCTTGGCCCCGGCGCGGGCGAGCACGGCGGCGAGGTGGTGGCGCAAGGGCCGCTGCCGGTCATTCTCGCCTCGCCGCGCTCGCTCACCGGCAAGATGCTGCGCTGCCCCATCGCGCACCGGCTCGCGCCGCCGCGGCCCGTCGCCGACGACGCGGCGAGCCTGTGGGTGCGCGGCGCACGGCACCATAACCTGCAGGGCATCGACGTGCGCCTGCCGCTCGCGCGCCTCACGGTGGTCACCGGCGTGTCCGGCTCGGGCAAATCCACCCTGGTGCGCGAGGTGCTCGCCCAGAGCCTGCGCCAGGGCCGGCCCGTCGGCTGCGAGCGCCTCGAAGGCGGGGAGGCCCTCACGCGGCTGCTCGAAGTCGACCAGACGCCCATCGGCAAGACCCCTCGCTCCTGCCCGGCCACCTACCTCAAGGTGTTCGACCCCATCCGCCGCCTCTTCGCCGAGACCCAGGAAGCGCGCACCCGCGGCTGGGCCCCGGCCTGGTTCTCCTTCAATACGGGCGAGGGCCGCTGCCCCGCGTGCGAGGGGCAGGGCATGATCACGGTGGAGATGGCCTTTCTGCCCGAGGTGCGCGAACCGTGCGAAGCCTGCGGCGGCAGCCGCTACCGCACCGAGACCCTGCAGGTGCGCTGGCGCGGTGCCTCCATCGCCGAGGTACTGGCGATGACGGTAGCGCAGGCGGCGGACTTCTTCTCCGCCCACCCGGCGATTGCACGTCCGCTGCGCTGGATGGAAGAAGTGGGCCTGGGCTACCTGCGCCTGGGGCAGCCCAGTCCGACGCTCTCCGGCGGCGAAGCGCAACGGCTCAAGCTCGTGGCCGAGCTCTCGCGTCCGGCGCATACGCCTACCCTCTACCTGCTCGACGAACCCACCGTCGGCCTGCATCTAGCCGACATCGAGAAGCTGCTGCACGTGTTGCACCGCCTGGTGGAGAACGGCCACACGGTGGTGGTCATCGAACACGACCCGGACGTGTGGCTCGAAGCCGATTGGATCATCGACCTCGGCCCCGGTGGCGGGGATGAAGGCGGTCGCCTGGTCCACCAGGGAACCGTGGAATCCCTGCGACGGCGGGCAAGCGGGGCGACGAGCGAAGCGCTCGAGCGCGTGCTCGCCCGTCGCAAAGATGCTTTACTGAAGTGAGCGAGCGTATTCTTTTCAAGTAAGGAGAAGACGATGGCACATGAAAACCGCGATATCCCCGTCTGGGATCCGGCGTTGCGGCTCTTTCACTGGTCGCTGGTCGCCTGCGTGGTCGGGGCGGTCGTCTCGGTCGAGATCGGCGGCAGCGCCATGCGCTGGCACGAGACGTTCGGCCTGGCCGTGCTGGGGCTCATCGTCTGGCGGCTGCAGTGGGGCTTCGTCGGCCCGCAGACGGCGCGCTTTTGCACCTTCGTGCGCGGCCCCCGCGAGATACTCACCTACCTGCGCGGACAATGGCACGGCCTCGGTCACAATCCGCTGGGGGCGCTCTCGGTGCTGGCGTTGCTGGGGCTCTTCGGCCTGCAGGCGGTCTTGGGGCTCTTCACCTACGACGAGATCGCCTTTCGCGGGCCGCTCGCGCCCCTCGTCGACAGCGATTGGCAGTTGCGCCTCACCGGCTGGCACCGCGCGCTCGAGCCGTTGCTGTGGCTGATCGTGCTGCTGCACGTGGGCGCCATCGTCTTCTATGGCGTAGTGAAGAAGGAAGATCTGGTACGGCCCATGATCACCGGCTATCGCCGGCCGCCGTCGGGCGTGCAAAACGTACCGCCGGTGGAATGGGGGAACAAGGCCTACGCGCTGCGCCTCGCGCTCACCATCGTGGTAGCGCTTGCCGTGGTATACGGGGCAAGCGGCGCATGGATCCCGGCGCCCGCGCCGGTGGCGCCGGTGCCGGGGATGGATTGGTAATCGCTGAGGGTGAGCGCTCAGTCCTTCATGCGGAATTTGTCGTGGCAGGCTTTACACGCCTTGCCCACTTCACCGAACTGCTTGGCGATCTCGGCCTTGTCGCCCATGGCCGCGACTTCGGCCAGTTTGTTTGCCTGTTCGGTGAAATTGGTCGCTATCTGCCGCACTTCGTCGGGCTGTTCGAAGAATTCCTTCTTCAGCCGGCTCTTGTGATAACCGACGACGCCCACCGTGTCGGGGCTGTAGAGCGCACCCATGCCGGAATTGGCCGTGGCGGCGATGGCGTTGGCGGCGGCCGCCACCTGGGCTTGGTCGAAGGGGACGCTGCCGTCGACGACCTGGGCCTTGATCTTGTCCATGTTCCAGGCCATGAAGGAGTAGCCGGCTTGGCGGTACTTCACTTTTTCTTCTGGCTTGAGGGCCTGGGCGGCCGCGGCGCCGGCAAGCCCCATCGCGGTGGCGAAGAGCAGGATTTTGTGCAGTTTCTTCATGGGTCTTCTCCTGTGTAGAGGGATGCCGCTTTAGTATAGACAATGTCCATGGAAATGGCGAGGGGAAGATGCTCTGCTTCGCCGTCACCTCGTGTCGGCACCCTGGCGTTTCCCCTGTTCCCTGCGGCTGCCCAAGGGCGCCGGTATGGCGGCATCGGGGGCGGTGGCCTGGTCCGCATATTTCTGCTTGACCATCTCGCCGATGAGGCGGATGACCTCCTGGCTCGCCTGTTCGGCCTCGCGCATGTGCTCAATGATGGTATCCAGGATCCTGGCATCGTGCAGCCAGTCTTTGCGCGCTTCTTCGATGGCGGCATGGACGCTGGCGTGGACGCGGCGGTGCGGTTCCTCCAGCGTCCGGTAGGCTGGCGTGTGGGTGAAATGCGTCTTGCCATAGCCCTCGTAATACCATTTGCCCAGCCGGCATTGAGTGTGATCCGCTTGCACGGCCTGCGCTTCCTCGCCCTCGCCGCTGCGCTCGGCGGCCACGTAGCCGCGCTGCATGTAGATGATGTGATCGAGCTTCACCAGCGAGGCAAAGGCCAGGTCTTTGGCCTGCTCCAGCGCCGAGATCGTCGCTTCGGCCGATTGGGCGACCGCCTCGAAGCGGTGCTCGAATCCTTGGACCTGGTCGCTGACGGTCTTCGCTTCTTCGCTCATCGCACGGGTCTGCTGCACCATCGTCGAGACGCGCTCCCGCAGTTGACCGATGACCCCGCCGATTTCGTCGGTGGCCACCCGCGTGCGTTCGGCGAGCTTGCGCACTTCGTCGGCCACTACGGCGAAGCCGCGCCCCAGCTCTCCAGCGCGTGCGGCTTCGATCGCGGCGTTCAAGGCGAGGAGATTCGTTTGCTCGGTGATCTCCGAGATGATCTGCACCGTGCTGCCGATCGATTGACTCGCGCCTTCGAGAGAGCTGGCGGTATCGGCCATGGCCGCCATGTTGTGATCGATCGTGGTAAGGGCTTGCGCAAGCTGGCGTGCCGTCGTCAGGCTTTCCGCTGCGCCTTGCTGATTGCGCAGGGCGAGTTTTTCCACCTCGTCCATGCGTCCGCTTACTTCCATCAGGTCGGCTTGGTTTCCCGCGAGGTTGCGCAGGAGGTTGTCGACGTTGATCTGGTGCAGGGCGCTGTTGAGGCGGTTCTTGGCGGCGAAATCGGCCGCTTCCTGCATCTTCGACAGGGCATGGTTGATCGATTCCATCGATCGCTTCAGTTCGCTGGGCATGCCGTCGGTGAAGGCTTGACGGCGGAAATCCCCTTCGGAAGCCCGATGAAAACAGGTGTTGACGTCCTTGAAATAGGCTTCGATGAAATCCAGGAGATCGTTGAGTTCCCAGGCCACTTTGCCGATTTCTCCCAGCCCCTTCGTCCCCGTGATGCGGGCGCTGAGCCGCCCCTGCTTGGCCAGAGAGATCACCTCCACCATCTGCCCCAGGGCAAGCAGCGGCTTGGCCGTCCAGCGATACGCGAACCAGGCGAATGCCACTGACAGTAGGGGGACGATCACGGGTTGTGCAACCTTTTTTCTGTAAATTTCCGTGGTGTTGGTCATGACGCCGGGGTTACGGGTTGAGGTTGAGATAGACCTTGCCGGTCATCCACTCGTCGTCGAGTTCGGCCAGCAGCGCGCTCTTGCCGCATCCAGGGCGCCCAACAAGCAGGATCAGCTTGCTGTGCAGGGCCGCGATTTCGTCTACGAGACGGTCCAGTCGTGTGAGCATCCGGCAGCCCTTCACCCATT
>JAQUGB010000134.1 GCA_028684345.1 Tepidiphilus sp.
TCTTTCGGGGACAAGACCGGCCGCCCGCTTTACGACATTGAATGTCTTAATCCCCTATATCTCGGGGCTATCTTTCGGGGGAATGCGCAGCTGGCAAGGCTAGCAAAGTCCACTCCGTCTTAATCCCCTATATCTCGGGGCTATCTTTCGGGGCGCTCAAGAACCCGAAGCCCAAGCGGATGGGCATCGTCTTAATCCCCTATATCTCGGGGCTATCTTTCGGGGAGGGAGTAAACGCATGCCAAGAATCCAGACGCTTGTCTTAATCCCCTATATCTCGGGGCTATCTTTCGGGGTTCCGAAATGAACGAGCGGGAGCTCGTCGCGATCATGTCTTAATCCCCTATATCTCGGGGCTATCTTTCGGGGGAGCTGGCGCAGATCGCGGTGCGCGCGTGGATGATGTCTTAATCCCCTATATCTCGGGGCTATCTTTCGGGGTGCTGCTTCAAGCTAATTTTTAAAAATCAATGGGTTATCGAGAGGGTTCGCAATTTTTTCGGGTGTGCGCATGCTGAGGGTCTGGTGCTTGCTCTGGATATGAACCTGAGACGCATTATGGGCATGGGGTGTGAGGTGTGTCAAGGTGCGCAGGGCGTACGAAAGCAGGGTTGATGATGGTCAGGGTGCATGGACTTCGTCTTCGACGATCAGCCGGTCGAGGATCTCGTCGGTGAGGACGGCGGGACCGTCGGTGAATTGGCGCCCTAGGCCCCAGATGCGGGTGTCTTTGCCCAGAGGGTAGCAGCGTACGTCGTCGACGCGTTCGTCGAGATAGGGGCGAAGGCCGGCGAGAATGCGTTCGATCGTTTCCCGGTTCCCCTTGAGCAGGAAGGCGCTGTATTGCAGGGGCAGGCCGTGTTTGCTGACGTAGCGGTGCACGCGCTGCAGGCGCCGTGGGTCGCGGATGTCGTAGCACAGGATCCAGCGCGTGGGTTTGTCGGGCAGGGGATCGTCGCTCCTGGTGGGAAAACGCAGGTGGCGCTTGGGTTTGCGGCTCATGTCCAGTTCTCCCGTACGAAGTGTTCGAAGGCGTAGAGGATGCGTATCGTTTCGTTTTGCCAGCGGGTCCGTTCGGCGTGGTACGCGGCGAGTGCCCAGCGTTGCGGCGGGTGTTGCAGCGGTTTGTGGGCGTGATGGAAGACAGCGTGGGCGTGCAGGGCGGCAATCTCTCCCAGTTCTTCGAGAAGGTGCATCCAGGTTTCGGCGCGCCAGGCGGAGCCTTCGGCGCCGAGCCAGCGCGAGCCGTCGGCCATGAATTCG
Organism: Tepidiphilus sp.; assembly: GCA_028684345.1. Classification (GTDB taxonomy): domain Bacteria; phylum Pseudomonadota; class Gammaproteobacteria; order Burkholderiales; family Rhodocyclaceae; genus Tepidiphilus. Next base: position 1,264 of record JAQUGB010000134.1, read on the forward strand.
GTGAGGACGATCTCCCGCAGTGCGGCGATCCATTCGTGCCCGGGTTGGCCGTGTTTGCGGCGATGGGATGTTTCCAGGGCGATGTCGGGCGCACGCCGCAGGGCGGCATCAGGCAGTAGCCCGCAGGCCAGCGCGACGCGTGAGAGGGTGCCGAGGCGCTGGTTTTCATACCAAACGCCATAACGTTCGGGCCACTCGGGGTCGTCGAGGGCGAAGGAGAGCAGTGCGGCGATTCCGAGCGCTTTCGTGGCCAGGGGAAAGAAGAACGCACGGCGTTTTTGGCGTCTGTCGACGAACGTAATGGCGATGCCGCGGCGGGCGCAGGCGTCGAGGGCGGCGCCGGTGAAGATGACGTGCGGGTTGGCAGTGATGCTGCGCACATGGCGCAGGGGTACGGCGTAACGGGGGTTCCCGTCGTGGGCGCGGAGGACGAGGCGCTCGGTGCCGTCGAGTTCGACGGTGACTTCGTCGTTGGGCAAGATGAGGAGCGGACGGCCGAGGGCGTCGAGCGCATCGGGGGCGGGATGTGGGGTGTGGTTCATGAGGATTCCCAGTCGTCGAGGAGATCGAAAGCGGGACTGCGTTGGGCGAACTCGCGGGCGAGGTGTTGGGCGTAACGATCGAGCAGCCGTTGCCAGCGTCGGCTGCGCCATTCCCATTCACGCCAGAAGACGCTGCGGCCGGCTTTGCCGAGCAGACAGGCGCCGCTGCCTTCGACGCCGAAGTGCTCGGGGCGTAGGAGCTCACGGCGGAAGAGTTGCCAGATCCATTCGTCGATCTGACCGCGCAGGGGTTCGACGAGGTCGCAGGCAAGAGCCGCGCGGCCGTGGACGGGGGCGTGCAGGGCGCCGAGGGCGGGGTCGAGCCCGGCGATCCAGCAGGCGTTGACGGCCAAGCCGTAGAGCAGGGTGTAGCCGAGCGAGAGCGCGGCGTTTACCGGATCGCGCGGTGGGCGCCGGTTGCGCGCCGTGGGGCGGATGCGCGGAGGGAAAGCCTGGAAGAAGGCGGGGAAGTAGGCCGCGGCGGCGGCGCCTTCGCAGCCACGCAGGGTGTCGAGGAGCAGGGCGGGGTCGTCGTGCAGGCGCCGTTCGATCGCTTGCAGCGTTTGGCTGGCATCCCAGAGGGGTTTGCGCAGGTCGGGTCGGGCAGAACCGATGGCCATCAAGGTGCGGCGCTGACGGCGAATCTTGGCATGCACGAAAGCGCGCGCGAGGGTGGCGGCAGCATCAGGTTCGGCGAGGGTGAGGATTTGTCCCCAACGGCGACGGGCATCGTTGTGCGGGGCGCCGACCCAGTGGGCGAGCCGTCGTCCGGCGCGGCCGTCGAGGATGAGGACGGGGACTTCGTGGCCCACGAGGTTCGCCAGGGTGCTGCTGTCGAAATAGCAGCGGGCGCGCATGACGACCCGTTCGAGGAATTTGATGGGGATGCGCCGTTCGAGTCGGCCCGTGGCGTCGCGCAGCTCGAGGACTTCGCCCGAGGCTTCGAGAATCGCGCCGCTGCGGTCGAGGTAGAGGGTGGTCATGGACGTAGGCTCATGCGATGAGGAAGTAGTCACCGTGGTCGATCGGCGTGGCGCTGCCCAGGCGCAGGGATTCGGTGCCGGCATGAAGCAAGATGAAAACGACGCGGTCGGTCTCGGGGTCGATGAGGCGACGCAAGGCTTCGCGCGTCTGCTGTAATTCCTGGGTGGTGAGCCAGCATTCGTAGAAGGATTTCTGGCCACCAAGCGCATGGCAGCGTACGAGCTTGAGCGCTTTGACCAACCGCGCCGGATCGCTGATGTCGTAGCCGATGAGGAAGAGGTGCCGTCCGTTCATGCGCTCAGTATGGCGCGGAGACGCGAGGGCGGCGGCGATGGCAAGCTTGTCGGGAGGGCCATTGGCTCGAGATTCCACCTATATAATCGGGCGCGAACGAACCGAATTTCGATGGAATGGATGCACATGAGGATCCTTCACACCGCCGACTGGCATCTCGGCCGCGTCTATCACGGTGTCTCGCTCCTGGAAGATCAGGCGTACGTGCTCGATCAGTTGGTCGGGCTCGTGCGTTCGGAGCGCCCGGACGTGGTGTTGATCGCCGGCGACGTCTACGACCGCTCGATCCCGCCGGCCGAGGCCGTTCGCTTGCTCGACGAGACGCTGACCCGGATCGTGGTGGGGGAGCACACGCCGGTCATCCTCATCGCCGGCAACCACGACAGCCCCGATCGGCTCGGCTTTGGCGCGCGCCTGCTGGCCGACGCCGGGCTTACGATCCGGGGGCTCGCGGCTGCCGACGCATCTCCCGTGGTGCTGCAAGACCGCCATGGGGAGGTCGCATTCCATCCGTTGCCCTATGCCGAGCCTTCCGTGGTGCGCCAGTCTCTTCAGGACGAGTCGATCGCGGATCATCACGCGGCGATGAGGGCCCAGGTCGAACGCATTCGACGGCTCCACGATCCGAGCCGTCGTTCGGTGCTCATCGCCCATGCGTTCGTCCAGGGCGGGACGGAGAGTGAATCCGAACGCCCTCTGTCGGTCGGAGGAACTGGTGCCGTCGGGGCGGAACTCTTCGAGGGATTCCACTTCGTGGCGCTCGGCCACCTGCATCGCCCTCAGAGCTTGGCTGGTGGTCGCATCGACTATGCCGGTTCGCCCTTGAAATATTCCTTTGCTGAGGCTGGTCACGACAAGAGCGTTTCCCTGGTCGAGCTCGACGCTCAGGGCCGGGTACGCATCGAACGCCTGCCGCTCACCCCGCGGCGGGACTTGCGCCTCCTCACGGGCACCCTCGATGAGATCCTGGCTGCCGCTGCGACCGATTCCGCCCGGGACGATTACGTCCTTGCCCGGCTCATGGATACGGGGGCGATCCTCGATGCGATGGGGAAACTGCGCACGGTCTATCCCAATGCGCTCGCCATCGAACGTCCGCGATTTACGGGAGCGGGGGCGGGGCTCGAAGCAGGCACCGATCACCGCAAAGTCGGGCTGGACGAACTCTTCGAGGCTTTCTACCGTGAGATGGCGGGCCGCGCACTCAATGAGGACGCCAAGTGCCTGCTGCACGCCGAGATGACTGCCCTATCCCAACAGGAACGCGAGGTGGCTCCATGAGACCGCTACGTCTGGTCTTGACTGCCTTTGGCCCCTTCGCCCGGCGCGAGGAGATCGACTTCACGCGCTTGCCGCCGGATGCGCTCTTCCTGATCCACGGCCCCACGGGGGCAGGCAAGACCTCGATCCTCGACGGCATCTGCTACGCCCTCTATGGCGAAACCTCCGGCAGTGAGCGCAGCGCCAAGGAGATGCGTAGCCACCATGCCGCGGACGACACGCTCACCGAAGTCGAATTCGAGTTCGCACTGGGGCGCAAGCGCTATCGCGTCAGGCGCTCGCCCGAGCAGGAACGCGCCGCCCTGCGGGGCAAGAAGGAGCAGCGGGTGAAGATTCCGGCACGGGCCGAACTCCAGGTGTGGGACGACGAGGGTTGGATGCCCGTCGTCAGCAAGACCACGGAGGTCACGGATCACATCGAGGCGATTCTCGGTTTCAAAGCCGACCAGTTCCGCCAAGTCATTTTGCTGCCGCAAGGGCAGTTCCGCAAACTCTTGACGGCCGACTCCAAGGAGCGGGAGCAGATTCTGGAGACGCTCTTCGCCACCGAAACCTGCAAGCGCTTGCAGGAACGGCTCAAAGCGGCGGCGAATGCCCTGGAGCGGCAGGCCGAAGAAGCCAAGGCCCGGAAAAAGACGCTGCTCGAACAGGCCGGGGTGGAGTCGGAAGAAGCGCTCGGTGCCCGGAT
>JAQUGB010000135.1 GCA_028684345.1 Tepidiphilus sp.
TGCTCAAGCTCGCCAAGCAGAAAAAGGCTTCCGACCTCTTCATCACGCCGGATTTCCCTCCGGCGCTGAAGATCGACGGCAAGATCACGCCGCAGACGGCGCAGCCGCTGACCGCGGTCCATACCGCAGAAATCGCCCGTGCCTTGATGAACGACCGGCAGGCCGCCGAGTTCGAGGCGACCAAGGAATGCAACTTCGCCATCAATCCCACGGGAATCGGGCGTTTTCGCGTCAATGCCTATCTCGAGAAAGGGGCCGTCGCCTTGGTCCTTCGTGCCATCGCCGACCGGATCCCGACTTTCGAGGAGCTGATGCTGCCCCCCATTCTCAAGGAAATCGCCATGCTCAAGCGCGGCCTGGTGGTCTTCGTCGGCGGCACCGGTACCGGCAAGAGCACCTCGCTTGCGGCGCTCGTGGATTACCGCAACGAGAATTCCTTCGGTCACATCATCACCATCGAAGATCCGATCGAATTCGTGCACACGCACAAGAACTGCATCGTGTCGCAACGGGAGATCGGCATCGACACCGAAAACTGGGAAATCGCCCTGAAGAACACCTTGCGCCAAGCCCCGGACGTCATCATGATGGGCGAGATCCGCGATCGTGAGACGATGGACTACGCCATCGCTTTCGCCGAAACCGGTCACCTCGCGCTCGCCACGCTGCACGCCAACAGCGCCAACCAAGCGCTCGATCGCATCATCAACTTCTTCCCCGAAGACCGGCGCCAGCAGCTGCTCATGGATCTCTCGCTCAACCTGCGCGCCTTCGTGTCGCAGCGCCTGCTGCCACGAGCCGACGGCCCCGGCCGCGTCCCAGCCGTAGAAATCATGCTCAACTCGCCCCTCATCGCCGATCTCATCTTCAAAGGGGAGGTGGGCGAGATCAAGGACGTAATGAAACGCTCGCGTGAACTGGGTATGCAGACCTTCGACCAGTCCCTCTTCGACCTCTACGAGGCAGGGCTCATTCGCTACGAAGACGCGCTGCGCTATGCCGACTCGGTCAACGACCTGCGGCTGCAGATCAAGCTCTACAGCAAGCGGGAAGACAAACCCGACATTCGTCCGCCCGATGGCCTCGACGTCCTCTGAGGAAACGCTGAATAATTGGCTGCGCGGGCGAATCGCTGCGTTGCGCGGTGCTCGCTCCCTCGCCTATCTACTCGATATGTCTCGGTCGCTGCGCTCCGTGCGCCTTGCGCTTCATCCCGCTCGCTCATTTCTTCAGCGTCTCCCTGAGGGCATGCCTCACGGCGGCGTACTGGCGCGCCGCCGCATCGGGCCAGCCACGAGGCGGTATTCCAAAAGGCGGCACTCCAACGCCCCGTTGAAGAGCGGCACGCGCCGACTCGCCTTGAGCCCGATGCCGCGCGGCAATTCCGGATCGGCGGTAAGGATCCACGCGCGCCAGCCCGTCCAATGGCGTTTGAGGGCATCGCCCAGGCGCGGATACCACGCGGCCAGCCGCTGCGCCTCGTCGAGTCGCACGCCGTAGGGCGGATTGGCCACCAAAACGCCTTCCGGTGCCGGGGCAACCAGCTCTGCCACATCGGCCACCTGCCAGTGCACCGCCTCCTCCAAGCCCGCTGCGGCGAGGTTCTCGCGCGCGGCCGCCACCATCGCCGGATCGACGTCGGAGCCCCACAGGCGCAGAGGAAGGTCGCGGCGCAGCGCCTCGGCACGCCGGCGCAATGCCCGCCACTGCGCCGGGTCGAAATTTTCCAGATTTTCCAAGGCGAAACCCCGCGCGAGCCCCGGAGCGATGCCGCGCGCGGCCATCGCCGCTTCGAGCAGAAAAGTCCCACTGCCGCACATCGGGTCGACCAGCAGCTCGTCCGGCCGCCACCCCGTGAGTATGAGGATGCCTGCCGCGAGGTTTTCCTTCAAGGGCGCGGCGACCGTCGAGCGTTTGAAGCCGCGGCGGTAGAGCGGCTCACCGCTCAGATCGAGGTAGATTCGCGCGCGCCGCTCTTGCAGGAAGACCCACAAGCGCACCTGCGGCGCCACGGTATCGACGCTGGGCCGTGCGCCCAGCTGCGCCCGAAAGCGGTCGCAGACCGCGTCCTTGACCCGCAGCGCCGCGAATTCGAGGCTGCGCAAGGGCGAGCGCTGCGCGCGCACATCGACGCGGAAGGTGCGCTCCACGGCAAAATGCCGTGGCCAGGGAATGTCGCGTGCCAGACGGTAGAGCTCGTCCTCGTTGCGATAGCTCCCTTCCCCCACCTGCCACAGCACGCGCGTGGCGATGCGGCTCGTCAGATTCACCCAGGCGCCGAGGGCGAATTCGCCGGCAAATCCCACCCCGGCAGAAGCCGGTTCGGGCCGCTCGATTCCCAGGCTCGCCAACTCCTGGGCGAGCGCCCCCTCGAGGCCGCGCGGGCAAGGACAGAAGAAGCGCTCGCTCACGCCGTCTCCTCAAAAAGGTTTCAACACGGCGAGGAACACCACCGCCGTGAGCACCAGCACGGGAATCTCGTTGAAGACGCGATACCAGCGATGCGAGTGACGATTGCGCCCCTCGGCAAACGCGCGCAGCAACCGCCCGCACCCCAGGTGATAAACGATGAGAAAGACCGCGAGCAGCGTCTTGGCGTGCAGCCAGCCGCCAGAAAAACCGAAACCGAACCATAGCCACAGGCCGAAGACGATCGCCAGCACCCCCAGCGGCGTCATGAAGCGGTAGAGCTTGCGCGCCATCACCAAGAGGTGCGCCCGCACCGCCGGCTCCTCGACCATCGCCAGATTGACGAAGATGCGCGGCAGATAGAAGAGCCCGGCGAACCAGCTCACGACGAAGACGATGTGCAGGGATTTAACGACCAGCATAGACTCATTCTCCTTTTGGGCATCTCGAATAACCTACTGCGCGATGGTTCTTCGCGCTACCCTTTCGTTTCACGACGGGCTGCGATCGCCGCCAACACGCCCTCCACCGTCGGATGGCGCAGGCGCAGGCGCAATTCCCGCCGCAGCCGCTCGGAACGCAGACGGCGCGATTCTCGCATGAAGGAGGCCGTGGCAGGCGGCACCGCCGCCAGCACCTCGGCCAGGGGCAGGCGCGGTGGCGCCGGCCAATCGAAGGTTTCTGCGAGCCGTTCGTAGAATTCGCTCAAGGTGAGCTCACTTCGATCGACCACGTGATAGGCACGCAGGCTCGCTCCACGGAATGTGGCAAACCACAACGCACGGGCGAGATCGTCGGCGTGGATGTGGTTGGTCCACACCGGCTCACACGGCACCGGCCAGCCCCGACGCAGCCGCTCCAGGGGCAAGCGATCCCCGGCGTAGATCCCCGGCGCACGCAGGATCGACAGCCGTACGCTCCGGCGACGCGCAAACGCGCGCCAGCAGCGCTCGGCCGCAAGACGCCGTTTTCCCCGAGCGGTCTGCGGCCGCGGGGGATCGGATTCTCTCACCCAGGCGCCGCCGCGATCGCCGTAGATACCGCTCGTGCCGACATAGACCAGGCGGCGAGGGCGCCTCCCGCCGCGGGCCAGCGCCGCCGCGAGGCGCTTCGAGCGAGGATCGTCCATCCCTTCGGCCGGCGGAGGGGCGAGCATCCACACCCACGAGGCGAGCCCGGCGAGGCGACGCAGACCGCGCCGGTCGTCGAGATCGGCGATCAGCACCTTCGATCCTCTTTCGCGCCACGCCGGCGCCGTCTCGGGACGACGCACCAGAGCGACGACGCGAACCCCGGCAGGCAGGAAACGCATCGCCCGCGCCGCCACGTCGCCCGCCCCAACCACCAGCAATCTCCTTGCCCGCTTCATGCTATCCTTTTGCGCTTTCTGCGTCACGCTGGATACGCAAGCCTACCATGAACGCCACCGTCCGCATCGCCGACCACCCTGGTGCCAGTTTCTCCGTTGCCCCGAATCAGACCATCCTCGAAGCGGCGCTCGCCGCCGGGTTGCTGCTGCCCTACGGGTGCCGTGACGGCGCCTGCGGTGCCTGCCGCGCCCGGCTCGTCGAGGGGCAGATCGAATACCGCGGCCCAGTGGCCGCCTCGGCGCTCACCGAAGAAGAACGGGCACAAGGCTGGTTCCTGCCCTGCCGTGCCCACGCGCGCACGGATCTCGTCATCGCCGTGCGCGAACTGCGCCGTGCCGACGACTTCCCGGTCCACAAATTCCCCGCCCGGGTCGAACACCTGGAGCGCGCCGCCGACGACGTGATGATCCTCACCCTCAAACGGCCGGCGAGTCTGGACTTCCGCTTCCGCGCCGGCCAGTACGTAGACGTGCTGCTGCCCGACGGGGCGCGGCGCAGTTTCTCACTCGCCAATGCTCCGGAGGAAAACGATTTTCTCGAACTCCACGTCCGGCTCGTGCCCGGCGGGCGCTTCACCACGCACGTCTTCACGGCGATGAAGCCCAAGGAAGTGCTGCGACTCGAGGGGCCGCTCGGCAGCTTCTTCCTGCGAGAGGAAAGCGAAGCGCCGATCCTCTTTCTCGCTGGCGGTACGGGATTTGCTCCGATCCAATCGATGCTGCGGCACATGCACCATGCCGGCATCACCCGTCCCGCCGTGCTCTATTGGGGCGCGCGCACCCGCGCCGGTCTTTATCGGCACGAATGGCTCGAACGCTTCGCTGCCGAACATCCTTGGCTGCGCTACGTTCCCGTACTCTCGGAACCCCTCGTGGAAGATCGCTGGGAAGGGCGCACCGAGCTCGTGCACCGCGCCGTGCTGCAGGATTTTCCAACGCTCGCCGGTCATGAAGTCTATGCCTGCGGCGCCCCGGCGATGATCGAAGCGGCGCGACGCGACTTCCTCATCCAAGGGCTGGACGTCGATGCCTTTCACAGTGACGCATTCACTTTTGCGAACCCATCATGACTGTTCTCGACACCGTTCTCACCCGCGAGCCCGTGGTCAACCTCAGGCAGGCGATCACCGCCAATCGCCTGCTGCTGCACGCTTCGAGCACGGAATCCGCACTGGAATCACTGCGTCGCCTACGACCGTTTTGGCCATCTGCCCACACGGTGT
>JAQUGB010000136.1 GCA_028684345.1 Tepidiphilus sp.
CGGGACCTCGGCTGCACAGGGGGGCACCACGTTGCCGCTCAGGGGCTACTCGTAAGGCTCATGATTGGTCTCCTCCGTGGGTTGAGCGCGCTGGGATACGCCCAGTTAGAGTCGTTTTGTTTGCAAGAAAAGGGACGTGCCTGATGCCATCCCGACTCTCGCTTGGGTACAATCCGCGCGTTGTATGAGATAATACCGCCCCTTGAAGCGCCCGTAGCTCAGGGGATAGAGCGTTGGCCTCCGAAGCCAAAGGTCGCAGGTTCGATTCCTGCCGGGCGCGCCAGAATTTTACCTCCTACCACCCTCGGTGGGCAGCCAACCACAAAACATTCGTTTTACCCGACCAACAGCACGAATATCGTTGCAGACCTCACCAAAAATTTGTTGAGCGCGCGCAACAACCATCCACGCTCTTCTTTCCTGCTCCAGGGCAAGGCGCTCAGAGCAAACGATCCGAGCAACATCATCCAAGTAGACGAACATCAGCGCCTGCCGTAGTACACCGCTTTCGGTCGTGCGGAAAGTCGTTCGAGGGTGCGCACACGTTTTTCCGTGTCGTTCCGGGAAACGTGGCGTGACGGAGAGCGCACGAAGATCCCCTTTCTTGTGGGGCCTGACGAACTGATATCCCGCCTCTTCCATGAACGCCTCTCCATCGCTCATCGGCTCCGCCCTGTTGCCGTCTCCGCCAGCATTGGTCTGATCCGGCAAATCGCCGACGAACGCGGCGCCACCACCCTCGATCGTGCCGACGCCGCACTCCTGCTCGCCAAACGCGATGGGCATTTAACTCCCCGTTAAGGCCCCTGTGCTCCAATGAGCACGTGTGCATCACGACGAAGAGGTCGCCATGAAATCTCCGATCTTCCGCAAGCGAGCCACCTGGCTCTTTTCCATCCTGCTCTCCGGATTTTCTCTCTGCGCCGTGGCCGAAACGCCGGCGACGATGGCCGAGCGCTATGCGCAACGCGCCGCCCAGGAACGACCAGGCTTCACCCCCGACCCTGCGCGCGGCGAAGCCTTCTATCGCCAGAATCACGGCGTGTCGGCCGACATGCCCGGCTGCTATGCCTGCCACGGCCCCGATCCCCGGCAGAGCGGCAAGCACGTGATCACCAGCAAGAAGATTGCGCCCATGGCCGTGAGCGCCAATCCCGAGCGCTTCACCGACGAAGCGAAGATCGAGAAATGGTTCCGCCGCAACTGCAAGGAAGTGCTGGAACGTGAATGCACGGCGGCGGAGAAAGCCGACTTTCTCGCCTGGCTCGTGCGTCAATGACTAAAGGAGACGAAACATGAACACGATCGGACGGTTTTTTCGCCGCTACGGCCATCTTTTCACCACCGCCCTGTGCGCTGCACTCGTCGCCGCCCCGCTGTGGGTCTCGGCCGAAGAGCGGCACGAACGCGCAGAACAGGAACAGCGCTATAAAGAAGACCGCAAAAGGGCGCCGCTCTCGCCGCTCTACCGCCAGGAGTGCGGCAGCTGCCACGTCCCCTTCCCGCCGTCCTTGCTCTCGGCCGAAGATTGGCGCAAGGTGATGGGTGATCTCGCCGACCACTACGGCGACGACGCCTCGCTGCCGCCGCAGACGGCGCAGGAGCTCACTGACTTTCTCGTGCAGCACGCGGGCGATGCCCGTCGCACTCGAGGAGCGGGCGATCCGCCGCGCATCACGCAGACCCGCTGGTTCCAGAAAGAGCATGACGAGGTTCCCGTCGCGGCCTGGCGCGACCCTCGGGTGAAGTCCGCGGCCAACTGCGGCGCCTGCCACCAGCGCGCCGAAGAAGGCTCGTACCGCGAACGCGAGATCGACATCCCCGGCTATGGTCCCTACAAGGACTGAAGGAACCCCGTCATGAAGCCGAACGAAAACAAGGTGTTGATCTGGGACGCCGTCGTGCGTCTCGGGCACTGGCTGATGGCCCTCGGGTTCATCGTCGCCTGGCTCACCGGCGATTCCGAGCGCCTGCGCCTGGTGCACGTGGCCGCTGGCGGCACGGTGGCGGCGGTGGTACTCTTTCGCATCATCTGGGGCTTCATCGGCCCGTGGCCGGCGCGGTTTTCTTCCTTCGTTCGTCCCTGGCGCGAAACCTGGGACTATCTCGCCGGGCTGATGCACTTGCAGCCGCGCCACTACACCGGGCACAATCCGGCCGGCGGGATCGCCATCCTTGCCCTGCTCGCACTCGGCCTGCTCACGCCGCTCCTTGGCTGGTGCGCCTACGAAGCAATTGGCGGCGAGTTCGCCGAAGAAGGGCACGAGGTGCTGGCAAATCTCATGCTCGCCGTGGTGCTGGTGCACCTGGCCGGCGTCTTCGTCGGCAGCCTCGCCCATCGCGAGAACCTGGTACGCACGATGGTGCTCGGAGTGAAGCGCGGCGCGCCGCAGGAAACGATCGAGCAGCCTTACTACGCCGCGGCCGTCGTGCTGCTCGTCTGGGTGGCGATTGCAGTGTACTGGTTGCTGCGCAGCTGAAGGAGGGAAGATGCGGGTCTTGCTCGTCGAGGACGACGCCTTGCTGGGTGCGGGCCTCGAGCGCGGGCTGGAAGCCCTGGGCATGAGTGTGGCATGGGCGCGGGAGGCGTCCGCCGCCTCCCGCCTGCTGCAGTCCGAACCGTTCGACGCCGTGGTGCTCGACCTGGGCCTGCCGCGGGAAGACGGGATGCATGCGCTCGGGCGTTGGCGCGCCGAGGGACTCGCCACCCCCGTGCTGATCCTGACGGCGCGCGACGCGCTCTCCGACCGCATCGCCGGCCTGGACGAAGGAGCGGACGACTACGTGGTGAAGCCCGCACCGCTCGAAGAGATCGCCGCCCGTCTGCGAGCGCTGGTGCGCCGCGGCGAGGGGCGGGCGCGCTCGCTCATCGATCTGGGACGTCTGCGCCTGGACACGGCAGGGCATGCCGTGTGGTTCGACGGTTCGCCGGTGGAGCTCTCGGCGATGGAATACCGCCTGCTCGAGCGCCTGGCGCGCAGTCCAGGTCGGGTCTTCACCAAGATCCAGCTCGAACAGGCGCTCTACGATGCGGACGAAGCCCCTGACAGCAACGTGTTGCAGGTTCTCATCCACCACCTGCGCCGCAAGATCGACCCGGCCATCATCGACACGATCCGCGGCCTGGGCTACCGCCTGGGCCCGGCGGCGCGAAAGGACGCGCAATGACGCTCTGGCGCCGACTCGGACGTTCGCTGCGCCTGCGCCTCACCCTCTGGCTGCTCGCGGGAGTGGCCCTCTTCTGGCTCGTCTCACTCGTCTACGTCGTAGCGGAGAGCAGCAAGGAGGCGGAGGAACTGCTGGACGCTCGGCTCGTGGCGAGCGTCGAGGCACTCTCCGCGGCCCCTTTGGGCCGGGGCGAGGCGCCGCCGCCTGCGAATCCCCAGGGCAAAAGGCAAAGGAAGGCCGGCGAGCACGCCGGCGTGCTGGTGCTCGACCCCGAGGACAAAGAGATCGTGCGCTTCGGCACCCTGCCGTCGAACGTCGGTCTTTCCCGCCTCGAAGACGGATTTCACCGCATCCCGGGCAAACCGGGCTGGCGCATCTATGCCGCCACCCGCTCCGACGGAGTACGGGTGTTCGCCGCGCATCCCCTGGAGGCGCACGACGAGCTCACCGAGGAGCTGGTGGAACACTCGGTCGAGACGCTCACCTGGGGCGCGCTCGCGCTCGCGCTCTTCTCCTGGTGGGCGATCGGGCGGGGGCTGCGTCCGCTCGCGGCGCTGTCGCACGCCCTGCGGCAGCGCCGCCCCGACGCGCTCGAACCAGTCGCCTTGCCCGATGCGCCGCAGGAGCTCGAACCGGTGGTGGGCGCGGTCAATGAGCTGCTTTCCCGTCTGTCGCAAGCCTTCGAGCGCGAGCGGCGCTTCACCGCCGACGTCGCCCACGAATTGCGCACGCCGCTGGCCGCCATCGCGGCGCACCTGGATGCCGCCCTCGTCGACGGCGAGGAAATACGACGCCGGGAGGCGCTACGGGCTGCGCGCGAAGGCACGACCCGCGCCGCCCAGCTCATCGAGCAACTGCTCACGCTCGCGCGCCTGGGGCACGATGCGCGCCGGCCGCGCCGCACCATCGACGCCGCCGAGGTCGTTCGTCAAGAATTGGCCCTCCTCTGGCCGCAGGCCCAAGCGCGCGGCCACACGCTGGAGGTGGAAGTACCCGAGACGCTGCCCCTTTTGTTGGCGCCGGAGCCGCTTGCCCTCATCGTGCGCAACCTCGTCGGCAATGCGCTGCGCCACACGCCGCCGGGCAGTACCGTGATGGTGTCGCTGCGCCGCGAAGGGGCAAGCGTGCGGCTCGACGTCGAGGATGACGGCCCCGGCATCCCCCCCGAACGGCGGGAGACGCTGTTCGCACCCTTCGCGCGCGACTCCGCCGCGCCGGGCACGGGCCTGGGACTGACGCTGGTGCGCGAGGCGGCAGAACTGCTCGGCGCCCGTGTCGAACCCGGCAAGAGCCGCCTGGGCGGGGCGCGCTTCACCCTCGTGCTGCCCGTACCGCCCGAAGGGCCGACGCGCTGAGCCAGGTATCCGCAGAAACGAGGGGCCGCTTCGAGGACGAAAAGCCTTTTTCACCGCAGAGACGGCGTTTAAGCTTTCCTTAAGTTCGCCGCCGTATCGTATCTCCCATCCCCACGAGACGAGGAGAAAGAAATGGCGACGACGCTCTGTTCCGCCCAGCCGAAAAAGGAAACCTCCGTCAGGCTCACGGAAGCGGCCTGGGTGGTTGAGAACGACGCGGCGAGCGAGGATCTCGCCCGCTTCGTACAAGCCCTCTACTTGGCCCGCTATGGTGCGCGCATCGCCCCGCCGCGCGGCCCCTTCCTCGCCCTGCGCGATGCCGCCGGCCAGGTGCGGGCGGCGCTCGCGCTGCGCCGGGGCGAGGCGCCCTTCTTCCTCGAACACTATCTCGACGCGCCCGTGCACACGCTCCTTCCCGGCGGCGTGCGCGAA
>JAQUGB010000012.1 GCA_028684345.1 Tepidiphilus sp.
TTGGCGAGCGCTAGGACTTTCTTGTGACGGGCACGGGCGGTGACACCACGTTTGACGCGAGGCATGTCGTTCTCCTATCAGGCGTAAGGCATCATTTTCTTGACGAGAGGCAGGTCGCTCGAATGGACCTCGACCATGCCGCGCAGCTGGCGCTTGCGCTTGGGGCTTTTCTTCGTCAGGATGTGGCGCTTGAACGCCTGGGAACGCTTGATGCTGCCGCTCGAGCGCACTTTGAAACGCTTGGCGGCCCCGCTCTTGGTTTTCATCTTGGGCATGAAGGCTCTCCTATGACATGACGCCAGGCAGCCTCCGGCGGAGGCGTTTATGGGCCCGGCTTCACTTGTGGTGCACCGCGACCGAACCGCCGCGGCGCCCTTTCTCGCCACGACGGCGAGAAAGTTTTTATTTTACCGCGAATCGAAGCGCAAGACCATCATCTATTTGCTTTTCTTGGGCGCGATCACCATCACCATCTGCCGCCCTTCGAGCCGCGGCATCTGCTCGACGACGCCGATGTCGGCCAAGTCTTCGCGGATGCGCTCGAGCTGGCGCATACCCAGTTCTTGGTGCGACAACTCCCGCCCCCGGAAACGCAGCGTGACTTTGGCCTTGTCTCCTTCTTCGAGGAAACGGCGCAGGTTGCGCAGCTTGATCTGGTAATCGTTCTCGTCGGTCCTCGGTCGCAGCTTGATTTCCTTGACCTGGATTTGTTTTTGCTTGAGCCGGGCTTCGTGCGCTTTTTTCTGTTCCTGGTAACGGTACTTGCCGTAGTCCATCACCTTGCACACGGGCGGATTGGCCATGGGGGCGATCTCGACGAGATCGAGCCCCGCTTCCTCGGCCACCTCCTGCGCCTTGGCGAGCGGCACGATACCCAGTTGTTCTCCGTCCTCTCCGATCAACCGAACTTGCGGCGCGTCGATTTCCTCATTGACGCGCACCTTCTTTTCCTGTGCGATGGTCTTGCTCTCCTATGTCTGGCTGGACGCGGGGGCCGGCAGTTTGCGTTCGATCTCTTCACGCAGACGCGCACTGAATCCATCCAGCGGCATCGCACCCAGGTTGATGCCGCCACGGGCGCGGACTGCCACCCCTCCCGATTCCCGTTCCTGGTCGCCGACGACGAGCAGGTAGGGGATCTTGTGCACACTGTGCTCGCGGATTTTATAGTTTATCTTTTCGTTACGCAAATCGGTCTCGACGCGAAAACCCTGGCGGCGTAGCACATCGGCCACTTGTTGCGCATAGCCGGCGTGACGCTCGGCAATGCTCAGTACCACGACCTGCACCGGAGCGAGCCAGGCGGGCAGCGCCCCGGCGTAGTGCTCGATGAGGATGCCGGTAAACCGCTCGAGCGAGCCGAAGAGCGCGCGGTGCAGCATCACCGGCCGCTTGCGGGTATTGTCCTCGGCCACGTAGCTGAGATCGAAACGCTCGGGCAGATTCATGTCGACTTGCAGCGTGCCGCACTGCCAGTCGCGGCCGATGGCGTCGCGCAGCACGAATTCGAGCTTGGGCCCATAGAAGGCGCCCTCGCCAGGGAAGAGCTCGTAGCTCATGCCCATGGATTCGAGCGCCCGTGCGAGCGCCCCTTCGAGCCGATCCCAGATCTCGTCGCTGCCGATGCGGTGTTCGGGGCGGGTGGAGAGCTTGACGCGCACCTGCTCGAAGCCGAAATCCTTGTAGATGTCCATGATGAGACGCACGACGGTGCGGCACTCTTCTTCCATCTGCTCGGGGGTGCAGAAGATGTGCGCATCGTCTTGCGTGAAGTGGCGCACCCGCAGCAGCCCATGCAGGGCACCGGAGGGTTCGTAGCGATGCACTTTGCCGAACTCGGCCATGCGCAAGGGCAGATCGCGGTAGCTGTGCAAGCCATGCTTGAACATGGTCACCGCCCCGGGACAGTTCATGGGCTTCAAGGCGAAGACGCGGCCATCCTCGGTCTGGGTGGTGAACATGTGGTCGCGATAGTTCTGCCAATGCCCGGAGAGCTCCCACAGCGAGCGGTCCATGACGTCCGGGGTGTTCACCTCGACGTAGCCGGCCGCCTCCTGACGCGCGCGCATGTACTGGATGAGGGTTTGGAAGATGCGCCACCCCTTGGGATGCCAGAAGACGGCACCCGGGGCGGCCTCTTCAAAATGGAAGAGATCGAGCTGCTGACCGAGCCGGCGATGATCGCGTTTCTCGGCCTCCTCGAGCATGGTCAGATAGGCTTGGAGTGATTTTTCGTCGGGCCAGGCAGTGCCGTAGATGCGCTGCAGCTGTTCGTTGCGCGCATCGCCCCGCCAATAAGCGCCAGCGACCTTGGTGAGCTTGAATGCTTTGAGCTTGTCGGTGGAGGGGACGTGCGGACCGCGACACAGGTCGATGAAGTTACCCTGCCGGTAGAGGGAGATGGTCTCCCCTGCGGGGATTGAGGCGATGATCTCGGCCTTGTAGTGCTCCCCGAGGGATTTGAAGAATTCGATCGCCTCGTCCCGCGGCCACTCCTCGCGCACGACGGGGATGGCCTGCGCCGCGAGCTCGCGCATGCGCGCTTCGATGCGCTGCAGATCTTCGGGGGTGAAGGGGCGGTCGTAGGCAAAATCATAATAAAAGCCATTTTCGATCACCGGCCCGATCGTCACCTGAGCCTCGGGGAAGAGCTCCTTGACGGCATGCGCGAGCAAATGCGCCGTCGAGTGGCGCAGGATCTCCAAACCTTCGGGACTGCGATCGGTGACGATCTCGACACGGGCATCCCGTTCGATACGATGCGACAGATCGACCAGGCGCCCGTCGACCTTGCCGGCAAGCGCAGCCTTAGCCAGGCCCGGGCCGATCGATTCGGCCACTTCGCGTACCGTCACGGGCGCGGAAAATTCTTTGATGGAGCCGTCGGGAAGGGTGATTCGAATCATGTTCAGGTCTCGCAGGCAAAAAAAATGCGGCCACCGGGCCGCATTTCTGGTACAGGAGCTTCTTCCCCGGTGAGGCGGTCAGGAAGAGCGCGGGGTAGTTCGACTCATGGAAAACTCCTGGATATCTGGTAGGCGCGATTGGACTCGAACCAACGACCCCCACCATGTCAAGGTGGTGCTCTAACCAACTGAGCTACGCGCCTGCAGAATGTGAATTATAGCTTTGGAAACGCGCCTGTCAAGGGGGTGTCGTAAGGGATGCATCCGTAAGATGTGCGATTTGCTTGACACTGGCAGACTGTTCGCTATAATTCGAAGCTCTTTTCCCCGATAGCTCAGTCGGTAGAGCAACGGACTGTTAATCCGTGGGTCGCAGGTTCGAGCCCTGCTCGGGGAGCCAACAAAACCCCACCATCGTCATCATCGCTGGGTGAAGCAGGCCAAGCATATTGGATGGCCTGGATCGCTGCATCCTACCCAAGACCGTCGCGCGCAAATGCGGGGGAACCGCTTGCATCGAGTCCCGGAGGTCTCGTGCCGCGAGGGTGGCTGCCGTGCCCGCAAGAGCCATGCCCCGCAGAATCTCTCGGCCCCGCGATAGCCGGCCGGCTATATCGCCTCTCCCTGTGCATGACCCGGCTTGCCCCAAACGCATCCTGCGCTCCGGGCACCTTACCCTGCAGTCGCTCGCGACGGTTCTTCGAGCTGCCCCTGGGCATCGGGCTTCATGGCGCAAGTTCGCCCCTCGGGTAAATGCGATCGTCCTGTTGGACGAGGGGAGGGTAACGCGGTGTCCCTTTTCTTCATCGCCTCGTTATGGAACAATAGCAGCAACGAAGAATCGAGGAAACGACCATGCTCGACCGGGAAGGGTATCGCCCGAACGTCGGCATCGTGCTCGTCAACGCGCGCAACGAGGTGTTCTGGGGCAAACGTATACGCGAACACTCCTGGCAGTTTCCACAAGGCGGGATCAAAAAAGGGGAAACGCCGGAAGAGGCGATGTACCGCGAGCTGCACGAAGAGGTCGGTCTGCTGCCGCAGCACGTCCGCATCCTTGGACGCACGCGCGATTGGCTGCGCTATGATGTACCACGGCGCTGGGTGAAGCGCCAGTGGCGTAATGTCTATCGCGGGCAGAAGCAGATCTGGTTCCTGCTGCGTCTCGTGGGGCGTGACTCCGACGTCTGTCTGCGCGCAACCGCGCACCCCGAGTTCGACGCCTGGCGCTGGGCGCAGTACTGGGTGCCGCTCGATGCGGTGATCGCTTTCAAACGCCGCGTCTACCAGCTTGCCCTCATCGAACTTTCGCGCTATCTCGACGTGCCGCCGCCGCACACTCAGCCGCAGTACCGTGAATTGATCGAGGAGATCCCCCCCGATTTTCCCGTTGTTTCGCCGTTGGAGGAACGACATGGACGCTGAGCGGCTCGATGCGCTCGACCGGGTGATCGTCGAATTCGATCGCGCCCTGCGTACGGTTTTTGCCCCGGCAAGGGGCGCGCGGCCGATGCCCGGTGCCGACCTGCCGGGTGGTCCGCTCGACGAAGCGCAGCGCCGGCACGTGGAAGGCCTGCTGCGAGTGGATCACACCGGCGAGATCTGCGCCCAAGCACTCTACCAGGGGCAGGCGCTCACCAGTCGCGACCCATCGATCCGCGAGGCGTTGCGCAGCGCTTCCGACGAGGAGGTCGACCACCTCGCCTGGACCGAGGCGCGTCTGCACGAGCTCGGCGGGCGAACCAGCCTGCTCGATCCCTTGTGGTATCTGGGTTCCCTGGCGATCGGCGTGGCGGCAGGGGCGGCGGGGGACGATTGGAATCTCGGCTTTCTCGCCGAGACCGAGCGCCAGGTCGAGCGTCATCTCGAAGGGCATTTGCAGGCGCTGCCGGCAGAGGATCGGCGCAGTCGCGCCATTCTCGAACAGATGAAGGAAGATGAGACGGGGCATGCTCGACTCGCCGAGTCATTGGGTGCGCGACCGCTGCCGGCGCCGATGCGAGGGGCCATGCGGCTCGCTTCCAAAGTGATGACGACGCTCGCCTACCGCCTCTGACCTGCCGTCTCGGGGTGGATTACTCCTCCTCGACGATTTCCCAGGTGTGCTTGAGTTCGGCGGTCTTGCCGAGCATGATCGAAGCCGAGCAGTATTTCTCCGCCGAGAGTTTCACCGCCCGCTCGACGCGGTCCGCATCCAGTCCGCGGCCGCGTACGACGTAATGGAACCGGATGCGGGTGAATACCTTGGGGTCGGTGGGAGCGCGTTCGGCCTCGAGCCGTACTTCGCAGCCTTTCACGGCCTGGCGCCCTTTCTCCAGGATCATCACGATGTCGAAGGCGGTGCAGCCGCCGGCGCCGGCGAGCAGCAGTTCCATGGGGCGTGGCGCGAGGTTGCGGCCGCCCGCCTCCGGGGCTCCATCCATCGCCACCAAATGTCCCGATCCTGTTTCTGCCAGAAAAGTGCGGCCCTCGATCCAGCGAACCGTGCATTCCATGTTCTTCTCTCGTGGTTTGCGCAATGCAGAATTGTAGGGGATTTACGGATAAACGGGTTTGATTTTGCGATCTAAAAGTTTATTGTGCAGTGCGCCATTTTTTTCTTGCTTTTTTTGCCGGGTGTCACTAGTATACGCAGCAACGGATCACGACTCGTGTGGTTCGACCGGTGTCTCCTCCACCCTCCTCCTTTGGTGTGGATTGAACGCCGCCTCTTCGAGGCGGCGTTTTTTTTTTCGTCTGCCCTGGAGGACGCGATTGACAAGGGGGCCCTCCTTGCGCTAACATCGCTTGCTTTCCAGAAGGGCCAGACTCGGGCCTGAGATGATCGAGGATACGCATGAAAACGTTCTCCGCCAAGCCGCACGAAGTCACGCGTGACTGGTTCGTCGTCGATGCGTCGGGCAAGGTGCTGGGTCGGCTCGCGGCCGAGATCGCCCGCCGCCTGCGTGGCAAGCACAAGGCGATCTACACCCCCCACGTCGATACCGGTGATTACATCGTGGTCGTCAACGTCGACAAGATCCGCGTCACGGGCAACAAGGCTACCGACAAGAAATACTACCGCCACTCGGGTTATCCTGGCGGTATCTATGAGACTACATTCGAGAAGCTGCTGCAGCGCCATCCCGAGCGGGTGCTCGAGAAAGCGGTCAAGGGCATGCTGCCCAAGGGGCCGCTGGGTTACGCGATGCTGAAGAAGCTCAAGTGCTACGCCGGCGCCGAGCATCCGCACGCCGCGCAGCAGCCAAAAGTGCTGGAAATCTGAGGAGTCAGCGATGGCGGTGTCGTACAATTACGGAACGGGGCGACGCAAGGAAGCCATCGCCCGCGTGTTCATCAAGCCGGGTTCGGGCAATATCGTCGTCAATGGCAAGCCGCTCGACGAATTCTTTTCCCGCGAGACGGGGCGCATGATCGTGCGTCAGCCGCTGCGCCTGCTCGAAGTCGAGAATCGCTTCGACATCATGGTCAATGTCGATGGTGGCGGTGAATCCGGCCAAGCCGGTGCGGTGCGCCACGGCATCACCCGGGCGCTCATCGACTACAATCCCGAGTGGAAAGCACCGCTGCGGGCGGCCGGGTTCGTGACCCGCGACGCGCGCGAGGTCGAACGGAAGAAAGTCGGTCTGCGCAAAGCCCGTCGCGCCAAGCAGTTCTCCAAGCGCTGATCGTTTTCGTCCGGGCAGCATTCTGCAAAGCCACCCTCGAGGTGGCTTTCGCCGTTTCAGCACGCTCGATTTTCGGCGTTCTCGGGCGATAATTGCACGCTGTGATCTCAAGGAGGCGAAACGATGATCAAGGTTGGCGTGGTCGGCGGCACGGGTTATACGGGGGTGGAATTGTTGCGTCTGCTCAGTCGCCATCCCGAGGTGTCGCTCGAGGCCATCACATCGCGCACCGAGGCCGGCATGCCGGTGGCCGAGCTGTTTCCCAGCCTTCGGGGTTACGTGAATTTGCGTTTCTCGACGCCGGACGATGCGGGTCTGGACCGTTGCGACCTCGTCTTCTTCGCCACCCCCAACGGCGTGGCCATGAAAGAGGCTAGGCGCTTGTTGGATGCCGGTGTGCGCCTCATCGACCTCTCGGCCGATTTCCGCCTGGCCGATGTCGCCCAGTGGGAGCGGTGGTATGGCATGGCGCATGCCGCGCCCGAGCTCCTCGAGGAAGCCGTCTACGGCTTGCCGGAAGTCGAGCGCGAGGCGATCGCCCGGGCGCGCCTGGTGGCCAATCCCGGCTGTTATCCCACGGCGGTGCAACTCGGCTTTCTGCCGTTGCTCGAGGCGAACGCAGTGGCACGCGACTGGCTGGTGGCCGATTGCAAGTCTGGCGTCTCCGGTGCCGGGCGCAAGGCCGAGGTCCACACGCTCTTTGCCGAGGCGACGGACAATTTCAAGGCCTATGGAGTGGCGGGGCATCGCCATCTGCCCGAGATCCGCCAAGGGTTGCAGCGCATCGCGCGCGGCCTGCCGGTTGAATTGACCTTCGTGCCGCACCTCACGCCCATGATCCGCGGCATTCATGCCACCCTCTATGCGCGGCTCGCGGACCCATCGCTCGACCTGCAGGCGCTCTTCGCCCAACGCTATGCGGGCGAACCCTTCGTGGACGTGCTGCCGGCCGGCTCGCATCCGGAGACGCGTTCGGTGCGGGCGAGCAACCTGTGCCGCATCGCCGTACATCGACCCCAGGGCGGCGAGATCGTCGTCGTGCTTTCCGTGATCGACAATCTCGTGAAAGGCGCGGCAGGGCAGGCGGTGCAGAACATGAACCTGATGTTCGGTTTCCCCGAGACGCTGGGGCTCGACCTCGTGCCGGTGAGCCCTTGAACTAACGGGAACGGGGAACGGCGAGCGCCCTTTCCGGTCCATAACCACGTCGCCTCTGCGACGACCCTGACGAGGAGCCCATATCATGACGACCGAAACCCAGACCGACGACGTACTCGTTTTTACCGACAGTGCCGCCGCCAAAGTGCGCGAGCTGATCGAAGAAGAAGGTAATCCGGCGCTCAAGCTGCGTGTATTCGTGACCGGGGGTGGTTGCTCCGGATTTCAGTACGGTTTCACCTTCGACGAGGAAGTGGCCGAAGACGATGCCGTGATCGAAAAGGGCGGAGTGACGCTGCTCATCGATTCCATGAGTTACCAATATCTGGTCGGCGCCGAGATCGACTACGTGGAAGGGATCGAGGGGGCGCAGTTCGTGATCCGCAACCCCAATGCGACCACCACCTGCGGCTGCGGGCAGTCTTTCTCCGTGTAAGGCACGAGACAAGAATCGACGAACGATGAAGGGGGGGCGATGCAGATCGAAGGAGGAGTGTTTCTCATCACCGGCGGCGCCTCCGGGCTGGGGGCGGCCACGGCTCGCATGGTCGTGACTGGCGGCGGCAGGGCCGTACTTGCTGATCAAGACGAGGCAAAGGGTGCGGCGCTGGCTGCCGAGCTGGGCAGTAACGCGCATTTCGTGCGCACCGACGTCACCGACGAAGCGAGTGCCCAAGCGGCCGTGGCTGCCGCAGTGGAACGATTCGGCCGGCTCGACGTGCTGGTCAATTGCGCCGGCGTCGCTCCGGCCGAGAAGATCGTCGGCAAGGAAGGGCCACACCGGCTGGATTCGTTCGCGCGAACGATCCAGATCAACCTCATTGGTACCTTCAACCTGATGCGCTTGGCCGCTGCCCTCATGAGTGCCAACGAACCCAACGCCGAGGGGGAGCGCGGCGTCATCGTCAACACGGCCTCCGTGGCCGCCTTCGATGGTCAGATCGGACAGGTGGCCTATGCCGCCTCGAAGGGAGGGGTGGTATCGCTCACCTTGCCTGCGGCGCGTGAATTGGCCCGCTGGGGGATTCGGGTGATGGCCATCGCTCCCGGAATCATGGAAACGCCCATGTTGCTAGGGATGCCAGCCGAAGTGCAGGAGTCTCTGGGCAAGATGGTCCCCTTTCCACCGCGCATGGGGCGTCCGACCGAATATGCCGCTTTGGTGCGGCACATCGTCGAGAACGTCTATCTCAACGCAGAGGTGATCCGCCTGGACGGCGCCATTCGCATGGGGGCAAAGTGAGCCGCGGCGGAGACGAACGAAGGTGGGGATGAACGAGAGCACGTGGGAGCAAGCCGGGAGCGCGGCGGTCGTCGCAGAAGAAGGCTGCTATCACTGCGGCCTGCCGATTCCGCCGCAGACGCATTTTTCCGTGGTGATCGACGGGCGGGCGCGGCGTATGTGTTGCGCCGGCTGCGTGGCCGTGGCGCAGGCCATCGTCGACAACGGCCTGGGCGACTATTACCGCCACCGCGATGCCATGCCCGAGCCGGTGCGCGAAGCCTTGCCCGAGGTGGTGCGAGAACTCGAATCCTTCGATCTGCCCGAACTCACCGAGCAGGTCTCACGGGCGGTAGGCGAGCACGAGCGCGAGGTCACCCTCATCCTCGAGGGCATCACCTGCGCAGCCTGCGTCTGGCTCAACGAGCAGCACCTGCGCCGCCAGCCCGGCGTCACCCACGTCGAGATCAATTACGCCACCCGCCGCGCGCTGGTGCGCTGGGATCCTGAGCGTACGAGCCTGTCGCGTATCCTCAAGGCGATCGCCGAGATCGGCTATCGCGCCTACCCTTTCGATTCGAAGAAGGCCGAAGAGGTGGCGCAGCGCGAGCGCCGATCCATGCTCTGGCGCGTGTTCGTGGCCGGCTTTGCCTCGATGCAGGTCATGATGTATGCCATCCCCACCTACTTGGCGGGCGAGGGCGAGATGCCGGCCGACATCGAGCGCTTGTTGCGCTGGGCGAGCCTCGTGCTGACCCTGCCCGTGGTGTTCTACTCCTGTGGCCCTTTTTTTGCCAATGCCTGGCGCGACCTGCGGCTGCGGCGTGTCGGGATGGACGTGCCGGTGGCCTTGGGCATCGGTGTGGCTTTTTTGGCTAGCCTATGGTTTACCCTCACCGACGGGGCTGAGGTTTATTTCGACTCGGTGGCGATGTTCGCCTTCTTCCTGCTGGGGGGGAGATTCCTCGAGATGCTCGCCCGTCAGCGGGCGGTTCGGGGGCTGGAGGAGGTCGCCCGCGTCATTCCGGCCGTGGCCGAGCGCCTGGAGGCGGGGGGATGGGAACGGGTACCGGTGGCGCGACTGGCACCGGGCGACCGGATCCGCGTACGTCCTGGCCAGACGATACCCGTCGACGGGCGGATCTTGTCGGGGTACGGCGAAGTGAGCGAAGCCATCCTCACGGGAGAGAGTCGCCCGATTCCCAAGAGCGAAGGGGATAGGGTGCTCGGCGGCAGTCTAAACGGAGGGGGAGTGCTGGAAATCGCCGTCGAGCGGGTCGGCGAAGAAACCCGGCTCGCGACCATCCGTCGCGCCATGGAGCGGGCGCAAAGCGAAAAGCCCGCGATCTCCACGCTCGCCGAGCGCTACGCCGGCCTCTTCATCCTGGCCGTGCTGGCATTGGCGTTGTTCACCGCCGTGCTGTGGAGCTGGCTCGATCCGGCGCGCATCGTTCCCATCGTCGTCTCGGTGCTCGTCGTCGCTTGCCCCTGCGCCCTGTCCTTGGCCACCCCGGTGGCCTTGACCGCGGCTACCGATGCCTTGATGCGCTCGGGTGTGCTGGTGACGCGCGGGCACGCCATCGAGACTTTGGCCCGGCTCACCGACATTGCGTTCGACAAGACCGGTACACTCACGCGGGGGCAGCTGGCTGTGGCCAAGATGCTCCCGCTCTCCGGACATGACGCGCAGCAATCGCTGGCGCTGGCTGCGGCGCTGGAGGCGGCGAGCGAACATCCGATCGCCCGCGCTTTCGCCGACGTGACGCCCATGGACGTTTCGCTCGAGGCGCTGGAAGCGGTCACCGGCCAAGGCTTGAGCGCCCGCATCGGCGGACGCCGGGTGCGGATCGGCCGCCCCGAATGGGTCGCCGAAGGGTTTTTCTTGCCCACACCGGCGCAGGAAGGAAGCGACATCGATCCGACACTCACCTGGGTGGCGCTGGCCGACGAAGCGGGCTGGATGGCGCTTTTCGGTTTGACCGACGTCGTGCGCGACGAAGCTCCTGCCCTGGTGCAGGAGCTTCATGCGCTCGGAGTGCGTACGCATCTCCTGTCCGGAGACGCGCCCGAGATCGTCTCCCATGTCGCACGGGCGCTCGGCATCGACTCGGCACGCGCTGCGCTCACCCCCGAGGGCAAGATCGAGGCTCTGCGGGAAGTGATGGCACGGCCGGGGAGCGTGGTCGCCATGGTCGGCGACGGGGTCAACGACGCTCCGGTGCTCGCGGGGGCGCACGTCTCGGTGGCCATGGGCGAAGGGGCGGATCTCGCCCGACTCAACGCCGACGTCGTGCTGCTCGGCAGCGACCTCTCGGGCGTCGCGCGTGCCGTACGCCATGCACGCCGTACGCTCGTGGTCGTGGCGCAGAACCATCGCTGGGCATTCACTTACAACCTTCTCGCCATCCCCTTTGCCATGGCCGGCTGGGTGACGCCGTGGATGGCGGGTCTGGGAATGGCGGCGAGCTCCTTGGGCGTCGTGCTCAACGCACTGCGCCTGCAACGCGCTCCATAGGCTCTGAGACGATGGAAAGCCTCTATATTCTGATCCCCTTGTCGGTCGTGCTCGTGTTCGTCATCGGCCTCGTCTTCTGGTGGTCGGTCAGGAGCGGGCAGTTCGACGATCTCCAGGGGCCGGCCTACCGCGTCCTCTTCGAAGACCGCGACGAGGCGGCCGAAAAAACGACGGGCCCCGCGGACCATGATGCCGGCAAGGCGGGTGGAAATGTCGATGAACGATAAACTTCTTTGACATGCATCAAAAACCTCTGGGGCGATAAGGGATAGAATCGATTCCGGTTTGGGTGCGAGTCCAAGCCTTTTTGGGTTCCTTGTCTCTCTGTTGGGGTTGGGGGCACGCACGCGCGTGCCCTTTTTTTCTTTCTCCCGCCATGTTTCGTCGTGTTTTCTGTGTCATCGACTAAAATGTTGACCGAAGTCAACACGGCTTTGCTCGCGCGGCGTATCCTACCGCTTGTCGCAGTCGGCGGACGCGTCGGGGTGATTTCGGTAAGTTCTCATTGGAGAGGTGACCATGCAAACGGAAGCGACTTATAACTACAAAGTCGTACGCCAGTTCGCCATCATGGCGGTGGTGTGGGGCATCGTAGGGATGCTGGTCGGGGTGTTGATCGCCGCCCAGCTGGTCTGGCCGCAGCTCAATTTCCCGCAGCTCGGCGAGTGGTTCCATTTCGGGCGGTTGCGTCCGCTGCACACGAACGCGGTGATTTTCGCCTTCGGCGGCTCGGCGCTCTTTGCCACGTCCTACTATGTGGTGCAACGCACCTGCCATACCCGGCTCTTCGCGCCGGGCCTGGCGGCTTTCACCTTCTGGGGCTGGCAGCTCGTGATCGTGCTCGCCGCGCTGTCCCTGCCGCTGGGCTTCACCACCGGTAAGGAATACGCCGAGCTCGAGTGGCCCATCGACATCCTCATCACCCTCGTGTGGGTGGCCTACGCCGTGGTGTTCTTCGGCACCATCGCCCAGCGCAAGGTGAGCCACATCTACGTGGCCAACTGGTTCTACGGCGCCTTCATCATCGCCGTGGCGCTGCTACACGTGGTCAACAGCATGGCCCTGCCCGTACTCGAAGCGGGCATCCTCACGCCGAAGTCCTATTCGGCCTACGCCGGGGCGCAGGATGCCATGGTGCAGTGGTGGTATGGCCACAACGCCGTGGGCTTCTTCCTCACCGCCGGGTTCCTAGGCATGATGTACTACTTCGTGCCCAAGCAGGCCGGCCGTCCGGTGTATTCCTACCGGCTCTCCGTGGTGCACTTCTGGGCCCTCATCTTCACCTACATGTGGGCCGGTCCGCACCACCTGCACTACACGGCGCTGCCCGACTGGACCCAATCGCTCGGCATGATCTTTTCGCTGATCCTGCTCGCGCCGTCCTGGGGCGGGATGATCAACGGCATCATGACGCTCTCCGGCGCCTGGCACAAGCTGCGTGACGACCCGATCCTGAAGTTCCTCATCGTCTCGCTCTCCTTCTATGGCATGTCCACCTTCGAAGGGCCGATGATGTCGGTGAAGACGGTCAACGCCTTGTCGCACTACACCGACTGGACGGTGGGTCACGTGCACTCCGGGGCGCTCGGCTGGGTGGCGATGGTGACCATCGGCTCGCTCTACTATTTGATCCCGCGGCTCTACGGCAAAGTCGAGATGTATTCGCGTGATCTGGTCACGGCGCACTTCTGGATCGCGACGATCGGCATCGTGCTCTACATCGCCTCGATGTGGATCTCCGGGGTGATGCAGGGTCTGATGTGGCGCGCCACCAACCCCGACGGCACGCTCACCTATGCCTTCGTCGAATCGGTGAAAGCCTCCTATCCGTTCTGGACCATCCGGGTGCTCGGTGGGCTGCTCTTCCTGGTCGGAATGTTGCTGATGGCCTACAACGTATTCAAGACCGTCGCGGGCGCCAAACCCGTCGATGCGCCGGTGCTGGCTCCGGCTCATGCCTGAGGGAGAATGAATCATGGCGAATTCCAAGCACGAGCTCATTGAACGCAGCGTGACGCTGCTCATCGTGGCGACCTTGTTGGTGGTGAGTGTCGGAGGATTGGTGGAGATCGTGCCACTCTTCTTCCAGCATTCGACCACCAAGCCGATCGACCGGCAGGGCAACCCGCTCGACGTGAAACCCTACGATGCGCTGCGCCTCACCGGCCGCGACATCTACGTCCGCGAGGGTTGCTACAACTGCCATTCGCAGATGATTCGTCCCTTCCGTGCCGAGACCGAGCGCTATGGTCACTACTCGGTGGCGGGCGAGTACATCTACGATCGTCCCTTCCAGTGGGGTTCCAAGCGCACGGGTCCCGACCTGCACCGTGTCGGGGGGCGTTATTCGGACAACTGGCACATCGCTCACCTGCGCAATCCGCGTGACGTGGTGCCCGAGTCCAACATGCCGGCTTTCCCTTGGCTCGATCGTCCCATCAGCCAGCGCGACATCAACGCCATCCAAGGCAAGATGAAAACGCTCCGCACCTTGGGCCATCCCTATACCGACGAGGAGATCGCGCAGGCCCCGGCCATGCTCGAAGGCAAGACGGAGATGGAGGCACTGGTGGCCTATCTGCAGGGTCTCGGTCGGGCGTTGTCCAATTTCCAATGAGTGAAAGGAGGGCGTGATGGACATCAACGACCTGCGTAGTGCGGTAACGGTGGCAGCCTTCCTCTGCTTCCTCGGAATCTGCGTGTGGGCCTACAGCCGTGCTGCCAAACCGGGGTTCGAAGAGGCCTCGCGCCTGCCGTTCCTCGAGGACGACGAACCGATGCTCGCCAACGATCACACGGAAGGGAAATAAAATGGCTGACTTCGTGAGTGGATTCTGGAACATGTACGTGATGGTGTTGGTCGCCGTCAGTTTCGTGTTCTGCATCGTCATCATCATGCTGAACATGCGCGTCAGCGGCAAGGTCGGAGAGCTACAGCCGCACAAGTGGGACGAGACGCTGCAGGAATGGAACAACCCCTTGCCGCGCTGGTGGATGTACCTGTATTGGATCACCATTTTCTTCGGCATCGCCTATCTCATCATCTACCCTGGTTTTGGCGCCTTTCCGGGGATCGCCAAGTGGACTTCGGTCGGTCAGTGGGAGCAGGAGATGAAACGGGCCGACGAGCAGTACGGTCCGAAGTTTGCCAAGTATCGCAACATGGACGTCAAGGCGGTGGCGGCCGACCCCGAAGCGATGGCCATGGGCAAGCGGCTGTTCCAAACCTACTGCATGCAGTGCCACGGCGCGGACGCACGAGGCGCCAAGGGCTTTCCCAATCTCACCGACAACGACTGGCTCGGTGGGGATGGCTCGCCCGAGTACATCAAGACGACCATCGCTCAAGGACGCATCGGGGTGATGACGCCGTTCAAGGACATCCTCTCCGAGGAGCAGATCCGCGACGTCGCCCACTACGTGCGCTCGCTCTCGGGTCTGTCGCATGATGCGCCACGGGCCGAGCGTGGGGCAACGGTGTTCGCCGAGAACTGTGCCGTGTGCCATGGACCGGACGCCAAAGGCAATCCGCTGCTGGGAGCGCCCAACCTCACCGACGACATCTGGCTGTGGGGTTCGTCCGAAGCCCAGATCATCGCCAACGTGACCAACGGCATCCAGAACCGCATGCCGGCGTTCGGGGAATTCCTGGGTGAGGACAAGGTCCATATCCTTACCGCCTACGTGTGGGGGTTGAGCAACAAGCGGTGATGCTGTAGGACAGTACCGAGGGATCGCGGCGGGTGCCATGCGCCTCGCCGCGTCTTGCCGCACGAGCAACGATCGCTTTCGCCGTGCGGATTCACAACGACGAGCCCATCTCACATGAACGAGCCACTGAAAACTTCCGCGATGCCCGCCCAGGAGAGATCCAACGGCGCCGACGAGGTGCCGTCCTCTCTCTACGCCAAACGCAAGAAGCTCTACGTGCGATCCACCACGGGCCCTTTCCAGCGGCTGCGGTGGTTTTTCGTCTTCCTCACACAGGCGATCTTCTACGGTTTCCCGTGGCTCACGTGGAACGACCGCCAGGCGGTGCTCTTTCACCTGGTCGAGCGCAAGTTCTACCTGTTCGGGTGGGTGTTCTGGCCCCAGGACGTCTTCTATCTCTCGCTCATCCTGATTCTTTCGGCCTACGCGCTCTTTTTCTTCAGTGCCGTGGCGGGGCGGGTGTGGTGCGGCTATACCTGTCCGCAAACCGTCTATACCGAGATCTTCATGTGGTTCGAAGAGAAGATCGAGGGTGATCACGTCAAACGGCGCAAACTCGACGCCTCGCCCTGGACGGTGGAGAAGATTATCAAGCGCAGTACCAAATACGCCATATGGATCATTTTCTCGCTCTTCACCGGCTTTACGCTGGTGAGCTACTTCACGCCGCAAAAAGAATTGTGGCAGTCTTTGCAGACGTTCAGCTTCGGCCCCTGGGAAACCTTCTGGATCTTTTTCTACGCTGGATTCACTTTTCTGCTCGCAGGGGTGCTGCGCGAGCAAGTCTGCAAATACATGTGCCCCTACGCGCGTTTCCAGGGCGTGATGTTCGATCCGGACACCCTCATCATCACCTACGATGCCGAGCGCGGCGAACCGCGTGGACCGCGTAAGAAAGGGGTCGATCCCCGTTCTTTGGGCTTGGGGGATTGCATCGACTGCGGCATCTGTGTGCAGGTCTGCCCTACGGGCATCGACATCCGCAATGGCCTGCAGTACGAATGTATCGCCTGTGCCGCCTGCATCGATGCTTGCAACCAAGTGATGGACAAGATGGGCTATCCCCGCGGTCTCATCCGCTACACCACCGAGAACGCGATGAAGAATCACTGGGATCGGGCACGGACCTTCCGGCGCGCTCTGCGGCCGCGAGTGCTCATCTACGGCGTCATTCTCATCGTCGTGGCTTCGGTGCTTTTCTGGAAAATCGCCACGCGCCCCGACGTGCGCGTAGACGTCATACGGGACCGCGCCTCGCTCGCACGGGAGGTTCGCGGTGGTTGGATCGAGAACGTCTATACGCTCAACATCATGAACATGGTGGAGCGGCCTCGCCGTTTCACGCTCTCTGTAGGGGGACTGCCCAATATCGTCATGGAAGGGCCCAAGGAATTCGACGTGCCCGCGGTGAGCATTTTCCCGCTGACGGTTCAAGTTCGAGTCCCGGCCGGGGTAGTGGATGCAGGAACACACAAAATCTATTTCGAAATCAAGGTGGTGGATGAACCCGAGAACGTGACGCGGGAACTGGCCACTTTCATCATGCCGGAGTGAGAAACGATGGAAGCACGGATTTCTTCACGGAACAGTTCTCAGGCGCTACCTTGGTATCGTCAAAAGTGGCCTTGGTTGCTCATGTTGCCGCCGGCCGTGGCGGTCGTGGCGGGGTTCGCCACTTTGTGGATCGCGATCGCGACCTGGGACGGTTTGGTTACCGACGACTATTACAAGGAGGGGTTGGCGATTCGCCAAACCTTGGACCGCTCGATCAAAGCGGGTGAGCTCGGCCTCGTCGCTTATGTGGGCATGGACGCGGAGCGGCTATGGCTGCGCTTCGACGAGGAGCGTGCCAAGGCCAAGCCTCCCTTCCTCGTGGTGACCCTGACCCACCCTACCCGTTCCGGAATGGACCAGGTAGTGCGCCTGGTTCGCGACCAGGGGCGCTATGTCGCTCCGATCCAACCCATCAATGCCGGCCGTTGGCTGGTACAGATCGAAGATGAGTCCCGGGAGTGGCGCCTGAACGGGACCGTGTATGTACCCACAGAGAGCGAGGTGAGAATCGAACCGTTCGTACCTGCAGCAGACTAAGGAGGACGTGTCATGTCCGACGCATTACGAGAATTGCTTTCTTCGGGAATCGGCTGGTTGAGCCTTTTTACCATCGCCTTCATCATCGTGATGGCGGTCTACATCTACCGCTACGTCACGCGGCAGATCCAGGAGGAGGAAAAAAATGCTGCCTCCTCTGCGGGGCAGCAACGGCGGCAACATTCTTCCTAGATCGAACCGAAGGCCGCGGCAGCGGCCTTTTTTCTTTGGGCACCGCGGGCGGGCGGCGCCGTCGCTTGGCGGTTCCTTGCGCGCCCGTGTGCCTGGTTTCAGCGAAAGACGAGCACCGGCAACTTGCTGTGGGTGAGCACTTTTTGCGTTTCGCTGCCCAGCAGCAATCCTGCCAGGCCGCGCCGTCCGTGCGAGGCCATGAAGATGAGGTCGCAGCCGTGTCGCTGAGCGCAATCGATGATCGCCTCCCAGGGGGTGTCACTGACGATGGTGTCGGTTTCGCAGGGAACATTCTCTTTGTCCGCCAACGCTTTGGCCTCCGCCAGGATGCGATCCGCTTCTTCCTTGGCTGCGCGGCGGAATTGATCCGGGGTGGTCGGATCGATCAGGGCGCCTTCACCATAGACTGGTAGGGGAAAGTCGGGCTGGGCATAGAAAAAAGTGATCTTTGCGCCGATGCTCTTGGCAAAGGCGACGGCGCGCTCGCAGGCGCTACGCGACAGATCCGAACCGTCCGTCGGCACTAGGATGTGCTTGAACATCGTCGCTCCTTCCTTGGGTGAGGTAACATTGTTTCATTATAACCACAGGCAGGTGGGGTGCAAGATGGTTCGAACGGGGCGCGCGCAGGGGAAGTGGCCAAAGCACGAGGGGAAAGATGCAGTTCGCGGCCAGAGCCCGCATCGGCGGACTCGGTTCGAAGATCGACCTGCTCCTCCGGCCCCCGAAGTGCGTTTTTTGGGCGGGGTGCAGGAAGTTACCGGTTCATGCTTCCACGTGAGCGCACCCGAGGGGAATTTTCTCGTCGAGTGCGGTATGTTCCAGGGCGGACGTGAAGCCAAGCGTAAGAACCTCGAGGCGTTTCCTTTCGATCCCTGGGCATTGCAGGCCGTGATCCTCTCGCATGCGCATCTCGATCACTCCGGCCTGCTACCGCGACTGGTAGCCCTCGGCGCCCGGGCCCCGGTGCACGTCACCGAAGCCACGGCCGACCTGCTGGAAGTGATGCTGCTCGACAGCGCCTACATCCAGGAAAAGGAGTGGGAAAGGCTGTCCAAGCAGTCGCATCGCACCCGACGTCGTTTGCTGCTGACCGATGCGCCGCTCTACACGGTGGCCCAGGCGAAGGAGAGCCTGCGCTGGCTGCGACGGCACGACTATGGTCGCTGGTTTCCCGTGGTGCAGGGCGTACGGGCGCGGTTTCACGAGGCTGGTCACATCCTGGGTTCGGCCATCGTCGAGCTGGAGTTCGAGCGGGTCGATGGTGTGCGCCGGCGGTGGGTCTTCAGTGGAGATCTGGGCATGCCGGGACGACCTTTGGTGCGCGACCCGACGCTGATCCCTGAAGCTGACGTCGTCTGGGTCGAATCGACTTACGGCGATCGGGAACATCGTCCGTGGGACGAGTCGGTTGCCGAGCTGGAGGCGGTGCTGCGTGAGACGCTGCCGCGGGGCAACGTCGTGATTCCTGCCTTTGCCGTCGGCCGCACTCAGGAGTTGATCTTGGTGTTGGCCGATCTGGTACGCCGCGGCCGCTTGAGTTCTCTCAACGTGGTGGTCGATTCGCCCATGGCCACCGAGGCGAGCGAAATCTCGGCGCGCCACCTCGATTTGTGGGATGAGCCCAGCCGCGAACTCTTCGCCTGGATGCAACGGCACCGTGACCGTTTTCGCTTGCGATTCACGGCGAGCGTGGAGGAGTCGATGGCGCTCAACAGCGTACGCTCGGGTCTGGTGATTCTTTCAGCCAGTGGCATGTGCGAGGCCGGCCGCATCAAGTATCACCTAAAATACAATCTGCCTCGGCCGGAATGTGCCATCGTCATTGCCGGCTTCCAGGCGGCGGGCACCTTGGGGCGGCGGCTCGTCGATGGGGTGAAGCAGGTGACGATCTTCGGGGAACGAATCCCGGTTCGTGCTGGTCTGCATACGATAGGGAGCATGTCGGCGCATGCCGACCGCCTAGGGCTGCTTGCCTGGCTGCGGGGATTCCGCCGCCCCCCTCAGCAATGTTTCGTCACCCATGGCGAAGTGAACCAGTCACAGGCGTTTGCGCAGACGGTACGCGATACGCTCGGCTGGACCCACGTCGAGGTAGCGGTTCGCGGTCAAAGGTGGCAGGATTCTTGACAACGAGGAGGTCTTCATGGCCAGGAGCAAGGCAAGGGTACGAAATTCGCGTCAGGACTCGAATTGGGAGGTCGCGCATCGTATCGAGGAGACTCCCGAACAGGTGGCCGAAATCATGCATCGGGCAATGGAGGGAACTTTTGATCCGTTGGGCAACGTCGCCCCCATTCTGCATGCTCAGGTGCTGTGGGCATTACATCCGGTGGCGCTGTGGTCGAAGGAGATCGAGCTGGGCAAGCGCAACGTGGCGCTGGTGCGCTACATCGCGCAGCGGCTCGCGGGTCAGGAAGTCGAGCCCCCCTTCGTGCCCGAACCTTATGACATCCGTTGGGATCACCCCGCATGGACCGAATCGGTTTGGTGGTCGGGGCTACAGCAGAGCTACCTCGGCTGGGGGCAGTCCTTGGTCGAGATGGTGCGCCAGACTCCGGGACTGGACGAGCGGGAGCGGCGGCGCGCCGTTTTTTGGACGGGAGAGCTCGTCAATGCGCTTGCCCCCACCAATTTTTTCTGGACCAACCCCAAAGCGCGCCAGCTCGCCGTGGAAACCGGTGGTCTGAGTCTGCTTGAAGGCTACAAGAATTTTCTCTCTGACATGGCCGCCGGCATGGTACGGATGACCCGGCCCGATGATTTCCACGTCGGGGTGAATCTGGCCACCACGCCCGGGGACGTGGTGCATCGCAATTGGCTGGTAGAGATCATTCGTTATACACCGACCCAGCCGCAGGTACGCAGGCGCCCCATCGTGATCGTTCCCCCGTGGATCAACAAGTTCTACGTGCTCGATCTCACACCCGACAAGAGCATGGTGAAGTATCTCTGTGACCAGGGGTTCGAGGTCTTCATCATCAGCTGGAAGAACCCCACGCGCGAGATGGCCGATACGACGTTCGACGACTATCTCACCCACGGCATCGACGTGTTGGTGGAGACGGCACGTTCGATCACCGGCGCCGACAAGGTCAATGCCGTGGGCTATTGCATCGGTGGCACCGCGCTGGCGTCCTATCTCTCGGTGATCAACCGCAGGGTGGGTGTCGAGGCTTCACCCGTGGCAAACGCGACGTTTCTCACCACGC
>JAQUGB010000013.1 GCA_028684345.1 Tepidiphilus sp.
GCTTGGGGGGCATCATCTGGCACACGCAGGGCTCGGGCAAGTCGCTGACGATGGTGATGCTGGCCCGTGCGCTGGCTCTGGACCCGGATATCCGCAACCCGCGCATCGTACTGGTGACGGACCGGGTGGATTTGGACAAACAGCTCGGCAACACATTTGCTGCTTGCGGCCTGACACCTGACCGGGCGGACAGCGGGCGCCACTTGCTGGAGCTGGTCTCCGAGAACAAGGCGCACATCGTCACCACGCTCATTCACAAGTTCGACAAAGCGCTGTCGATCAGGAAGCACGTCGAGGAGTCGGCCGACGTCTTCATCCTGGTCGACGAGAGTCACCGCACCAACTTCGGCGGCTTTGCCGCGCGCATGCGTCAAATGTTCCCGATGGCGTGCTACCTGGGCTTTACCGGGACGCCGCTGATGAAGAAGGAGAAGAACAACTTTGCCAAATTCGGGGGGTTGATCGACGCCTACGCCATCAATCAAGCCGTCAAGGATGGGGCGGTGGTCCCGCTGCTCTACGAGGCGCGGCATGTGGAAATGGAGCAGAACGAGAAAGCCATCGACACCTGGTTCGAGCGCCACACCCAGGGCCTGACGGACGCGCAGAAGGCGGACTTGAAGAAGAAGTACAGCCGGGCGGAGATGCTCAACAAGGCCGACCAGGTGATCTACATGCGCGCCTTCGACATCAGCGAGCACTTCCGGCAGAACTGGCAGGGAACGGGGTTCAAGGCCCAGCTCGTCGCCCCGAGCAAGGCGGCCGCGCTGACCTACAAGAAGTTTCTCGACGAGATCGGGCACGTGACCAGCGAAGTCATCATCTCGCCACCGGATACCCGCGAGGGCAACGAGGAAATAGACGACGAGCCATCCAATGAGGTCGTCGCCTTCTGGGAACGGATGATGAAGCGGTATGGCTCCGAGGAGGAGTACAACAAGCAGATCATCAACCTGTTCAAGCATAGCGACGAACCGGAAATCCTCATCGTCGTCGACAAGCTGCTGACCGGATTCGACGCGCCCCGCAACACGGTGCTGTACCTGACGCGGAAACTGCGCGAGCACACGCTGCTTCAGGCCATCGCGCGCGTGAACCGGTTGTATGACGACGACGAGGGCACGAAACCCAAGGAGTTCGGCTACGTCATCGACTACGCGGGTATTCTGGGTGAGCTCGATCAGGCACTGACCACTTATAGCGCACTCGATGGATTTGACGAGGACGATCTGGCGGGGGCCTTGGTCAGCATCCATGAAGAAGTGGCCAAACTGCCTCAGCGCCACGCCGATCTCTGGGACATCTTCAAGGAGGTCAAGAACCTGCACGACGAAGAGGCCTACGAGCAGCTGCTGGCGGACGAAAAACGACGCGAGTCGTTCTATGAGCGACTGGCGGCCTACGGTAAGACCTTGTCGATCGCGCTGTCGTCCGAACAGTTCATCGCGTCGACGCCCGAGAAGAAGCTTCAGTCCTACAAAAATGACCTCAAGCGGTTCACGAACCTGAAGGCGTCCGTCAAGCTGCGGTATGCCGAATCGGTGGACTACCGGGACTTCGAGCCGAAGATCAAGAAGCTGCTGGATACGCACATTACGGCAAACGAAGTGGTTCGCCTGAATGAGCCCGTGAACATCTTCGACGAGAAGGCGTTCAAGCAGGTGATCGAAGAACAAGGGCAGACCAAGACCACGGCCGCCAAGGCGGACATGATCGCGCACGCGACCAAGAAGGCCATCAGCGAGCGCCTGGAGCAGGACCCCGCGTTCTACGAGAAGTTCTCGAAGCTCATCCAGCAGGCCATCGACGATTTCCGCGCCAAACGCATCTCCGATCTGGAGTACCTGAACAAGGTCGGTGAGATCAAGGACGCGGTGGTCAACCGGCGCAGTGACGATGCCCCGGCGCAGTTGGCCGGTCACGACCATGCCCTTGCTTTGTATGGCATTCTCAAGCCCTATGTGTTTGGCCACGTGAAAGCGGAAGAGGCGGCAGCAACGCTGGCTGCCGACGCTGCCATCGACATCTGGTCGATCATTCAACGAAACAAGAAGGTGGGCTTTTGGGACGACCTGGACGCACAACGTCGAACCATGAACGAGATCGACGACTACCTGTACGACGAAGTCAAGGGCAAAAAGGGGGTGCCGCTGACCACCGGCGAGATGGACGACATCATCGACCGGACGATGCAGTTGGCCAGGTACCGGATGGTGGTATGAGCAACAGAATCGGCTCGGTCTGTTACGGCGACCAGGTCATCCGTTATGAGGTCGTCGAGCGCCCGTCGAGACGGACATTGGGTATCGAGGTTCACCCGGGTGGGCGCGTTCTCGTGCTGGCGCCAAGCGGATGCGATGACGCCACCATTGACGAGAAACTTCGCTTGCGCGCAGGGTGGATTAGCCGTCAACTGGAAACGTTCTCGCGGTATGAAAGACACAGCGCGCCCAGGCAGTATCTGAGCGGTGAATCGCACCGCTACCTGGGACGGCAGTACCGGCTTCGTGTCAAGGCCAACGACCCGCACGCCCGTCAGGAACAGGTGAAACTGACTCGGGGCGAGATGTGGGTCGTCGGCCCCGGGGACTTGCCCCCATCGAAGGTGAAAGCGCTGCTGCGACGTTGGTATCTTGAGCGAGCGCGTGAAGTGTTCGATACGGTGCTGACGGATGTCTTTGATACGTTCAAACGGCTTGGGCACGAGAGGCCGCGCATCGTCGTGCGCGAGATGCGCAGCCGATGGGGAAGCCTGTCTCCTGGTGGGCAGATGACCTTGAACTCACGGCTCGTGCAAGCCCCACGCCCCTGTGTCGAGTATGTGATCGTGCACGAGCTGTGCCACCTGATGCACAAAAATCACAGCGCGGAATTCTTTGCTTTGCTTGGGCTGGTCCTGCCAGACTGGCAGGCACGCAAGCAAAGGCTCGAACAGGCCCTGCTCTGACCATTATAGGACCAGCAAGCCTATTTCGGCATTGCGACAGGTGACTAAACCGGGGAGAGCTCGGCCGGTGCCGTAGACCCATCGACACAGTTCGCTAGGGAACCGCTGAACAAGTAAGCCTCTGAGCCCCTCTCGCCGAGGAGTGCCCCGTTTTCGGGGCAAAAGGGGGCAAAAATTGTCCGATACGAGGGGATACCCTGTTCTGTTTCATTTCTTCAGCGTCTCCTTGGAACGTCCTTGTCCCCCGCGGCTCGATGCAGACGAGCGCGAGCGTGACAAGCGGGTGTCCGACGCCCTCGCCGTGCTCGACAAAGCTGCCGATGAGCCGCCAATCCCCTCCGATTTCGACTTCCATGGTCGCGGCCCTGGCAGTTTGGTCGATGCGCTTGCATTGCGGAAAAGGGAGACTATTCCGGCACGGGAGGAGACGGGTGCGGTGCGATAATGCAAAGCAGCCTCGTGTTGCCGTGCCTCTACGGAAGGCGGACGGTACAGGATGTGAGGTGGCGGACTGGCACGGCTTCGTCCGTCGGGCAAGGATCGGATTATGGTAGCGTGAAACGGGGGGCTTTCAGTGTTCGAACGGGAGCGGACGACGAGGGGATTGCCGGCGCCGGAGCCGGAAGTGGCGGCGGCGAGCGAGACTTTGCGCGCGCGCATCGTGGCGCGCATCGAGGAGGCCGGCGGCTGGGTGCCGTTCGCCGACTACATGCGCTGGGCGCTCTACGAGCCGGATCTGGGCTATTACAGCGGCGGGGCCACGAAGTTCGGCCCGGCGGGGGATTTCATCACGGCACCGGAGATCACGCCGCTCTTCGGGGCGACGCTGGCCGAGGCGATCGCGCCGGTGCTGCGGCAGACGGGGGGCATCGTGCTCGAAGCCGGGGCGGGCACCGGTTTGCTCGCAGCCGACGTGCTGCGCCGGCTCGCGGAGCTCGGGACGCTGCCCGAGCGGTATGCCATCCTGGAAGTGTCGGGGTCGCTGCGCGTTCGCCAGCAGGAGACGATTGCGGCGCAGGCAGGGGCGCTCGCCGAACGCGTGGTCTGGTTCGATGCCGTGCCCGATTCCTTTCACGGGGTGCTGCTCGCCAACGAAGTGCTCGACGTGTTGCCGGTGCATCTGGTGGGTACGGCCGAAGGGGAGGTGTTCGAGCGCGGCGTGACGGTGCGCGACGGGGCGCTCACCTGGGAGGATCGCCCCCCGACGCCCGCGGCCCTCGCCGGGCTGGAAGGGATCGAGTTGCCCCGGTTGGAGGGACAGGAGTACGTGACGGAAGTCCACCCGGTGGCACGCGCCTGGGTGGGGACGCTCGCCCGCGCGCTGCAGGCGGGGATGCTGCTCTTGATTGATTACGGCTATCCGCGGGAGACGTATTACGTGCCGTGGCGCTGGCGCGGCACGCTGCAGTGCTATTTCCACCACCGCGTGGTGGAGGATCCGCTGTGGCTGCCGGGGGCGATGGACATCACCAGTTTCGTCGATTTCACTTCCGTGGCCGAGGCGGCCGAGGCCGAGGGGCTGGAAACGCTGGCCTTCATGAACCAGGCGGGATTTTTGCTGGCCAACGGCATCTTGCAGCGGCTGGAGGAACGCGCCGAGCCGGGGAGCCTGGCGTATCTGAAGGCCGCGCGTGCCTTGCAGCGACTCATCATGCCGCACGAGATGGGGGAGCTCTTCAAGGTGATCGCGCTGGGGCGGGGGATCGAGCCGCCCGCGTGGGAGTGAGGGCTCAGGCGGCTTGGGCGGCCGGCTGCAGCACCTGCGCGATGGCGCGTGCGGCGCGCTCCCAGCCAGGCTCCAGCATGAGGGTGTGGCCGAAATCGGGCAGGATCCGGGCGGTGGTGCCGTAGAAACGCGCCGTGCTCTCCACCTGGTCGGGCGGGATGATTTTGTCGTGTTCGGCGCCGAAGACATGGACCGGTGCGGGGTGCTGTCTGGTTCGATCGATGCGCGAAAACCCCATCATGTCCCAGATGGCGCGCAGCGATTCGGGGCCGCTCGCGGCCAGGTAGCGGGCGAGATCCGCTTCGGGCGGCAGATGGTGGAAGAGTGCCTCGACCAGGCTGCGGTGCGGTTTGCGCTTGCCGGTCATGAAGAGGTTCATCTCGAGCAGCGCCAAGGGCGAGCTCAGCAGCATGTGCAGGAGCGACCCGGCAAGCCCGGTGGGCGGTACCGAACACAGCAGCACGATCGCCGGAAAAGGGTGGCGCTCAAGCGCTTTCTGGGCGACGAATCCGCCCATGGAGTGGCCGATGAGGATGGGCTCGGCGGGTAGGCGCTCCTGGGCGCGTAGCACGTCGTCGACGTAGTCGTCGATGGAGAGCGTGTCGCGCGGGCGGCTGGTGCGTGAGCCGCCGTGGCCGCGCAGCGACAGCGCCCAGGCGTCGAACCCTTGGGCGGCGAACCAGGGCAGGAAGTGTTCCTGCCAGCACCAGGCGCCAACGTAGGCGCCGTGGATGAAGAGGAGCGGCGGGACATCGAGCGCCCGGGCAGGGGCTTCGTGCAGCAGTTCGAGGCAGTCGGTCATCTGGGGCTCGGTAGAGAGGGCTTTGGGGTTTCCCCGGCGTCGGTGTACCGAGGTAAGCCGTTCATGATACTACGGGGTCAGGCGTCCTTCGCGGTGGGCGAAGATAAGGCGACGGGGCCGTTTTCCTTGCGTCGTTCGCGCGCCTTGACCGCGGCCACGCGCGCTTCGTGCAGGCGCGCCGGAATCTGGCTGCGTTCGGCGCAGGTGCGGGCGATGGCGCCGGCGTCGATGCTGCGGGCCGCCTCCAGCGTGTCGCGCCACAGGGTGGCGACAGGTGCGTAGTCTACGTGCAGTCCGGGGCGGCCGAGGGCGTCGCAGGCGCAGGCATCTAGCAGTTGTAGGAAACGCTCGGGGCGGCGCAGGGCGTCGCAGCGCTCGAGCACGCGCACGCGGGTGGCAGGGCGAAGGCGCGGTCCGCGGTGGATCAGCCCGTGCTCGCGCGCGGTGAGCACGGCGAGTTCCCGGCACTCGACGGGCGTGCGTAGCCGGGCACAGATCGAAGGGATGAGCGCCGCACCGCGGGCTTCGTGGCCGTAATGGTGCGGCCACAGTTCCGGCGGCGTGAGCCCTTTGCCCACGTCGTGCAGCAGCACGGCGAAGCGGGCGGGCAGCGCCAGGTCTCGTTCGGCCGCCATGCGCAGGGCAGCGAGCACGTGCACGCCGGTGTCGATCTCGGGGTGGTAGTTTGGCGGCTGGGGGATGCCGAAGAGGGTGTCGATTTCGGGCAGCAGACGCGCGAGCGCGCCGCATGCGCGCAGCACCTCGATCATGCGATCGGGCCGCGGTTCCATGAGGCCGCGGGCGAGTTCCTGCCAGACCCGTTCGGGTACGAGGTGATCGACCTCGCCTTCTGCCACCATGCGCCGCATCAGCGCGAGCGTCTCGGGGGCCAGGGTGAAGTCGGGCAAGCGGGCGCTGAAGCGCGCCACGCGCAGGATGCGCACCGGGTCTTCGGCAAACGCCGGGCTGACGTGGCGCAGTACCTTGCGGCGCAGATCCTCGAGTCCGCCGTAGGGGTCGATGAGGCGCCCCGTTTCGTCGC
Organism: Tepidiphilus sp.; assembly: GCA_028684345.1. Lineage (GTDB taxonomy): Bacteria > Pseudomonadota > Gammaproteobacteria > Burkholderiales > Rhodocyclaceae > Tepidiphilus. Next base: position 6,518 of record JAQUGB010000013.1, read on the forward strand.
GGGCCATGGCGTTGATGGTGAGGTCGCGGCGCGCGAGGTCTTCTTCGAGGGTGACTTCGGGGCTGGTGTGAAAGGCAAAACCGTGGTAGCCGTGCCCCGTCTTGCGCTCGGTGCGCGCGAGCGCGTATTCCTCTTTCGTCTCGGGGTGCAGGAAGACGGGGAAATCCTTGCCCACGGGCAGGAAGCCGCGGGCGAGCATCTCCTCGGGGGTGGCGCCGACCACGACCCAGTCGCGGTCGCTCACGGGCCGACCGAGGAGTTCGTCGCGCACGGCTCCGCCGACGCAGTAGATCTTCATCCGTGTTGCATTCGCATGCGCCAGCGGACGTAGCGGCTGCGGAAGGTGTCGTTGGCGAGGTAAGCCGGCCCGATCGCTTCCATCGGCGTGGGTTCGAGCCCGAAGGGCAAGGGTTCGCCGTGGGCCACGCCGTCGACCGAGAGCGAGTCGAGCATGTCGCGCGTGAGCGGCGGGTTGGGCAGGAGGTGTTCGAGCAGCCACGCCTGCACTCGGGCGAGCCGTGGCGGGAGCGCCACCACGCGGCGCGGATGGCCGCTCGTACGGGCGGCGTAGGCGACGATCTCGGCGAGCGTATAGACGGTGGGGCCGGCGAGCTCGTAGGTTTGACCCGCGGCCTTGGCGGTGGCCGCCGCGCGCAGGATGACCTCGACGACGTCGCCCACATAGACCGGCTGCAGCTTGGCCTGCGCTGCGCCGATCGGCAGGATGGGGAAGATTCGGGCGAGTGCGGCGAAGCGGTTGAGGAAGGAGTCGCCGGGGCCGAAAATGGCGGAAGGGCGCAGGATGGTCCAGTCGAGCCCGTCGCCGGCGGCGCACAGGGATGCTTCGCCGTCTGCCTTGGAGCGCAGGTATTGCGAAGGCGCGTCGGGCGCGGCGCCCAGGGCGCTCACGTGGATGAGGCGGCGCACGTCCTGCGAATGGCAGGCTTCGGCGAGTTTTTTCGGCAGCTCGACGTGGGCGCGGGCGAACTCGGGGCCGTAGGGACGTCCGGGGCGCGAGTGCAGGGTGCCGACGAGGTTGATCACGAGGCGCTTGCCGGTGCACAGGCGCTCGAGCGTTTTCGGCTCATGCACGTCGGCTTCGACGATTTCTACCGTGGGCAGCAGCTTGAGGTCGCGCGCATTCTGCAGGCGGCGGGTGGGCACGACGACGCGCCAGCCTTCGGTGACGAGCCGGTCGAGCAGGTGGCTGCCGACGAAGCCGGTGCCGCCGAGGACGAGGGCGGTGCGTTCGGTCGCGGTGGTCATGGTCGTTTCTCCCTCATCGAAGGTCATCCGTTGTCCAGCACCGGCGCGGGGGCGCCGGCGGCGTTGTCCAGTCCGGGCAGGGGCACGAGGAAGTCGGTGATGTCCTTGCCCTTGCCTGCGTTCAGGATGGCCGAATAGACGACGGTGTTGGCGAGCACTTTCTTGATATAGTCGCGGGTTTCGTCGATCGGCAGGTTTTCGATGTAGATCTCGGTCTCGAGCGCCTGCTGCGGCCGCAGGCGTCCCATGCGTCCTGGGCCGGCGTTGTAGGCGCCGGTGGCGAGCACGGGGTGACCGTCGAGCTGTTCGGTGACCATGCGCATGTAGGTGATGCCGAGCATCACGTTGGTGTCGGGGTCGCGCAGGCGGGCGACGTCGAAGCGGGGGATGCCGAGCTTGCCGGCGAGCCACTTGCCGGTGGCGGGCATGATCTGCATCAGGCCGAGCGCGCCGCTGCTCGAACGGGCGTCGGCGCGGAAGCGGCTTTCCTGGCGTATCAGGCCCCAGACCCAGGCGGGGTCGACGTTTTGCTGGGCTGCGTAGCGCTCCACGAGCTCGCGGTAGGCGAGCGGGTAGCGGGCGAGGAGGAATCCGTCGTCGTCCATGGATTCGGCCAGACGGATGGCCAGATCGAAGTGTCCGGCCTGGGTGAGCGCGACGCTGGCGGCACGTGCCTGGGAAACCGAAAGCGTGCGGCCCAGGGCTTCGACTTCGCGCGCGGCTTCGAAAGACCAGTTCCGTTCGGCAAGGGCCAGGATGCGCGCCACGACGGGGTGGCGTTCGATCTCGAGCACTTCGCGCGGCGACGGAGGGGGAGATTGCGGCGGCAGGCGCCAGCGGTGGCCGAGGGCATGGGCGGCGAGCATGGCGTAGTAGTCGTCGCCACGCTCGAGGGTGCGAAAGATGGCCTCGGCGAGTTCGCTTTTGCCCAGCTGCTGGAGGGCATAGCCTTGCCAGTAGCGCCATTCGTTGCGCTCGCGCTCGCCCGGGGGGAGCGCTTCGATGCGCTGCCAGACTTTGGGCCAATCCTGCGCCGCGAGCGCCGCGCGCACGGCCCAGCGTGCCGGTTCGGTCCAGAGCGGCGAGAGGGTGATTTCGTCGGCCCAGGCGTTGGCCTGTGGCAGGCGCCGCTTGGCGGCGTAGAGCACGAGCGACCAGCGAACGACGTCGCGCGCTTCGGGGTCGAGCCGTTCGGACACGGTGAGAAGCCATTCGTGCGCCGCTTCGGGGTCTTCTTTTTGCAGGGCGATGAGGGCGGCGGCGAGGGTCGTGGACGAGGCGTCGGGCAGGGCGAATGTCGCGAGCGGGTCGCGGGTGGCGTGTTCGAGGTCGAGCCATTCTCTCTCGCTCAGGCCGGCGAGTGCGCGCCATTCTTTGGCGGCGGACGGGCCGCTCTGGGCGAGCGAGGCGTAGAGGCGCTGACGCAGGGTTCGCTGGTCGATCCGCCCCTGTTGGGCGGCCGTGGCGAAGAGAGGGACGCATTCGGTGCCGGGGCGGGGGCTGGAGACCAGCAGGCGCAGCACGTCGTTGGTGGGAATGCCGGATAGGGGTTGATCCTGGATCCAGGCGAGCGTGCCCCAGCACTGGGCGTCGCGGTCGGGCTTGACGAGGGTGCGATAGTGCTGCAGCGCCTCGCTCCAGCGTTCCTCTCGCACGGCGGTGCGCAGCAGCTCGCGGCGAAGGCGCTCGCCCAGGGCGTCGTCGCCGTGACGCGCGAGGAACGCCTCGATTTCCTGTGGCTGTACCGTTTCACTGGGGCGGCCGAGGCGCTGGATGAGCGACCATAGGAGGACGTAGTCGCCCAGCGGGTGCGCGGTGACTTGCGGCAGCTGCTGCAGCACGGTGGCGAGATCGCCGCGCGCGTAGGCGGAACGGGCACGATCGATCGCATCGGGGCCGCTCGGCGCGGTCGGTCTCGGGGCGGCATGGGCCTTGGCCGCGACGGCCTTGGGGGCGGGTTTCGTCCGCTGCCCTTCGGACGCGGATACGGCGGGAGCGCCGGGCAGGAGGGCGACGGCGAGCAGGGCGGTACAGAGTAGGGCGGGCCGGAGGGGCATGGCGGATCGGGCGGTTGGCGGAAAAAGGCCGTTTCGTTTATTGTAACCCATGGTGAATCGGAGATCGAAGGGTGGGGGATGGATCGGGTGGAAATGCGGCGATCGGCCTTGGCGCGGCGGGAGGCGATCTTGCCCGAGGTGCGCGGGCGCTGGGATGATCTGATCTGGCAGACGGTGGCCGGACTGCTCGAGTCCTTGCCCGAAGAGGGGGGCTGGGTCGGGGGGTACTGGGCGGTGCGGACGGAGCCGGACGTACTCGCGCCGCTGTGGGAGTGGGCGGCAGGGCGCGGTATCGGGGTGGCCCTGCCGGCGGCGCTGCGCAAGGCGGCGCCGCTCGTTTTCCGGCCGTGGTCGCCCGGCTCGCCCATGACGCGCGACCTCTTCGGGCTGCCGGTGCCGGCGGGCGAGGAAACCGTGTGGCCGGCGGTGTTGCTGGTACCGCTCGTGGCGTTCGACGCGGCGGGGTATCGCATCGGCTATGGAGGGGGATTCTACGACCGCACGCTTGCAGCCTATCGGGCGGCAGGGCGTCCGGTGACGGCGATCGGGGTGGGCTATGAATGCACGCGCGTGCCCGACACCCACCCCGAGGCGCACGATCTGCCGATGGACTGGATCGTGACCGAGGCGGGGGCGTTTCAGCCGGCGGCGAGGAAGAGGGTATAGGCGGGGTTGTTCGTTTCCTCGACGTATTCGTAGCCGAGCTTGGTGAGGAACTGGGCGAATTCCTCGTTTTCTTCGGGCGGAACCTGCATGCCGACGAGCACGCGGCCGAAGTCGGCGCCGTGGTTGCGGTAGTGGAAGAGGCTGATGTTCCAGTCCGAGCGCAACTGGGCGAGGAAGTTGGCGAGCGCGCCGGGGCGTTCGGGAAAGATGAAGCGCAAGAGCCGCTCGTGGTGCACGTTGGGTGCGCGTCCGCCGACCATGTAGCGGATGTGGGACTTGGCGAGTTCGTCGTCGGTGAGGTCGATCGCCGGCAGTCCTTCCGCCTGTAGTTGGGCGACGAGTTTCTCGACCTCGCCGCGGTCGTGGATGCCGACGCCGACGAAGATGTGCGCTTCGTCGGGATCGGCGTAGCGGTAGTTGAATTCGGTGACGTTGCGCTTGCCCAGCAGCTCGATGAAGCGGCGAAACGCGCCGGGGCGCTCGGGGATGGTGACGGCGAGCACGGCTTCGCGCCGCTCGCCGAGCTCGGCGCGTTCGGCGACGAAGCGCAGGCGGTCGAAGTTCATGTTGGCGCCCGAGGCGATGGCGACCAGCGTCTTGTCGGTGAGCCCCGTTTTCTGGGCGTAGGCCTTGAGGCCGGCGAGTGCCTGGGCTCCGGCCGGCTCGAGAATGGCGCGGGTGTCTTCGAAGACGTCCTTGATGGCGGCGCAGATCTCGTCGTTGCTCACCACGATCATGTCGTCGAGGTAGCGCTGGCACAGGCGGAAGGTTTCGTCGCCCACGCGCTTGACGGCGGTGCCGTCGGCGAAGAGTCCGACTTGGGCGAGTTCGACCGGCTCGCCCCGGGCGAGCGACTGGGTCATGGCGTCCGATCCTTCGGCCTCGACACCAATGACGCGGATCTCGGGGCGCAGGCGTTTGAGATAGGCGGCGATGCCGGAGATCAGTCCTCCGCCACCCACGGCACAGAAGACGGCGTCGATCGGTTTGGGGTGCTGGCGCAGGAGCTCCATGGCGATGGTGCCCTGGCCGGCGATCACGTCGGGGTCGTCGAAGGGGTGGATGAAGACGAGCCCCTCTTCTTCTTCGAGGGTGCGGGCGTAGGTATGGGCGTCCGAGAAGGATTCGCCGTAGAGCACGACTTCGGCGCCGCGGCTGCGCACGGCCTCGACTTTGATGAGCGGCGTGGTGGTGGGCATGACGATGACGGCGCGCGTGCCCAGTTTCTGGGCGGAAAGCGCCACGCCTTGGGCGTGGTTGCCGGCCGAGGCGCAGATGACGCCGCGCGCGAGCGCTTCCGGCGGGAGCTTGGCGATCTTGTTGTAGGCGCCGCGTAGCTTGAAACTGAAGACGGGTTGCAGATCCTCGCGCTTGATGAGCACTCGGTTGCCGAGGCGCCGAGACAGCGTGGGGGCGGCATCGAGCGGCGTTTCGACGGCGACGTCATAGACCTGGGCGGTGAGGATGCGTTCGAGGTAATCGCAGGAAGGTTCAGAGGTTTCCATGGGAGTCGGCTTCGGTTGAGCTCTGCTGTGCCAGCAGCGCATTGTGACGGTCGATGAATTCTCGTGTGGAGTCGATGCCGCGCAACCTCAGGATGGTGGCGCGCACGGCGGCTTCGAGCAGCACGGCGAGATTGCGCCCGGCGGCCACCGGCAGCGTGGTCTTGGGGATGGGGACGCCGAGAATCTCTTCGGTGACCTGCTCCATCTCCAGGCGCGGCGGCGGGGGTTCGCCCGGCAGTAGCCGGCGCAGGTGCACGATGAGGCGCAGCCGCATGCGCCGGCGTAGGGCGGTTTCGCCGAAAATGGTGCGGATGTCGAGTAAGCCCAGGCCGCGCACTTCGAGATAATTCTGCAGCAGCGGCGGACAGCGGCCTTCGAGCACGGTGGGGCTGACGCGGGCGAATTCGACCATGTCGTCGGCCACCAGCCCGTGTCCCCGCGAGATGAGCTCGAGCGCGAGTTCGGATTTGCCGGTGCCGGGGTCGCCGGTGATGAAGACGCCGAGGCCGAGCACGTCCATGAGTACGCCATGGCGCATTTCCCGCTCGGCGAGCACGCGCGAGAGATGGTGGCGCAGGCGGTCGATGACTTCGGCCGCAGGGCGCTCGGTGGTGAAGAGCGCCACGTCGTGCGTGCGGCATAGGGCTACGAGGATGGGCGGGGGGGTGCAGCCATCGGCGACGATGAGCGCCGGGGGCTTGGCGGTGAAGATTTCCTCGAGGTGGCGGGCGATGCGCCTTTGTCCGAGGCGTCGCGCCCAGGTCATCTCGGCGGCGCCGATGATCTGGACGCGTCCGGGGTGGATGAGGTTGAGGTGGCCGACGAGGTCGGCCGGCCACAGGCGCTCGTCGAGGACGGCGAGCGTGCGTTCGAGCGAGCCGGTGACGTGGGTAAGGTGCAGTTCGGGGTCGATCGCCTCGATGACGGCGCGCAGCGAGGTCTCTCTCATCTCGCGGGTTCAGCCATCGGCGCCGGTCAGCAGACCAAGGGCGGATTCCGGATCGGAAACGGTCGTGAGCGCCTGACGTACGTCCGGGTCGCTGAAGCGTTCGGCGAGTTCGGAGAGGAGCTGCAGGTGTTCTTCGGTGGCTTGTTCGGGCACGAGGAGCACGAACATGAGCCGCACGGGACGGCCGTCGCAGGCGTCGAAAGGCACGGGGGTGGCGAGCCGCACGAAGGCGCCGCGGGGGGCGGCGAGGCCTTTGAGTCGGCCGTGCGGGATGGCCACGCCCTCGCCGATGCCGGTGGAGCCCAGCCGCTCGCGCTCGGCGAGCGCCGCCTGTACCTTGGCCGGGTCGAGCCCGTCGCGCGTGAAGAGTCGGGCGGCGGCTCCCAGGGCCTGCTGCTTGTCGGCGGCGGGGAGGTCGAGGGCGATGTGCTCGACGTCGAGGAGGCTGGCGATGAGGTTCATGGCCGAGTCGAGGGTGAGGGCACCAGGGTGGCGGCTGGGGCCACCCCAGGGACGGTCACTCGCCTTGAGCGGCCGGGGCGGCCGGCTGGTGGTGGTTGGTGACGATTTCCTTGTGCTTGCGCACTTGACGGTCGAGCTTGTCGATCATCGCGTCGATGGCGGCGTAGAGGTCGGCCGGATCGGTGGCTTCGGCGAAGAAGTCTTTGCCCTTGACGTGTACGGTGACTTCGGCCTTGTGGGTGTTGCGCTCGACGCGCAGGATGATCTGCGCCGAGGTGGCGTGGTCGAAGTGCCGCAGCACCCGTTCGACTTTTTCCGTGACATAGTCGTGCAGCGCGGGGGTGACTTCGACGTGATGGCCGGTGATGGTGAAGTTCATCGCACACTCCTGTGGTGGTGATTACAAGGCTTTGCGCCGGCTCGCCGGCGGGATTTGCATCTGCTCGCGGTATTTTGCCACGGTTCGGCGGGCGATGGGGATACCTTCTGCCGCAAGTAGCTCGGCGAGGCGGGCATCCGACAGCGGTTTCGTCCGGTTTTCACGTTCGATTAGGGCTCGCAGCCGGGCCTTGATGGCGGTGGCCGAGGCGATTTCACCGTCTTCACCGGCGATGCCGCCGCCGAAGAAGTGGCGGAATTCGAAGACGCCCCGTGGGCACTGCAGGTATTTGCCCTGAGTGACGCGCGAGATGGTGGATTCGTGCAGTTCGAGCGCTTCGGCGAGCGTGCGCAGGGTGAGCGGCTTCATGGCGGCTTCGCCGTGCTCGAAGAAGTCTTGCTGGCGCTCGACGATTTCCTGGGCGACGCGCAGAATGGTGTGGTTGCGTTGTTCGAGTTGTCGGATGAGGGTCTTTGCTGCGGCGAGATGCTCACGCAGGGCTTCCGTGCCCTTGCGCCGCTCGCCGAGGATCTGGGCGTAGCGCTGGTTGAGGGTGAGCCGGGGGGCGACGGCGGGGTTGAGTTCGGCCTGCCAGCGGCCGTCGCGCCGCCGCACGATGACGTCGGGAATGACATAGGGCGGCGGTTTGCCGCCGATGCGGCTGCCTGGGTGTGGGTCGAGCCGGCCGATGAGGGCGAGCGCCTCGCGCAGCAGGGCGTCTTCGCAGGCGTAGCGGCGCTTGAGTATGGCATAGTCCTTACGGCCGAGGAGCTCGAGCGCTTCGCTCACCAGCCGCTCGGCCAGGCGCCGCGCCGGCGTGTCGGGGCGCTCGCGCAGCTGCAGCCGCAGGCATTCGCCGAGGTCGCGCGCACCGACCCCGGGTGGGTCGAAGCTTTGGATGAGCTTGAGGGCGATCTCGAGGTCTTCGCGCCCGACTTCGAGCTCGGGCGGGATGCTGGCGAGCAGTTCGTCGAGGTCTTCGTGCAGATAGCCGTCGTCGTCGAGGGCTTCGATCATGAAGGCGACGAGTGCCCGGTCGCGTTCGGCGAGCGGCGTGAGCGCGGCCTGTTCGTGCAGGTAATGATGGAGGTCGGTGGTAGCGGCGTGCCACTCGGTGAAGTCGGATGCTTCGTCGTCGTCGCGCGCGGGGCGGGCATCCTGCCACAGGAGCTCGTCGTCGAAGGCTTCGGTGTCGTTGGCGCTCGTTTGTTCTTCGGGCGCGGGCTGGAGGGCGTCTTCGGTGTGCTCGTGCGCTTCGCCGGGCGACTCCGCGCTGGGACGCTCGAGGAGTTGCGCCTGCCAGTCGTCGGATTCATCGCCTTCGTTGGTTGCGATGGGAAGCGTTTCTTCGGGGGATTCTTCGTCGGTCTCCGCCACTTCGAGGAGGGGGTTCGCCTGCAGGGCTTCTTCGAGGGTCTGCTGCAGCTCGACGGCCGACAGCGTCAGGAGCTTGAGCGCCTGCGCCATCTGCGGGGAGAGGGCGAGCGTGGTGCTGGCACGAAGGTGCAGGCGGGGTTCGAGGCTCATATGGCTACAGGCGGAAATGTTCGCCGAGATAGACGCGGCGCACGTGCGGGTCGTCGATGATCTCCTCGGGGCGACCCGAGGCGATGACCCGGCCGTCGGCGAGGATGGAGGCGCGGTTGCAGATGCCGAGCGTCTCGCGCACGTTGTGGTCGGTGATGAGCACGCTGATGCCGCGCTCTTGCAGGAAACGCACGATGCGCTGGATCTCGATCACGGCGATGGGATCGACGCCGGCGAAAGGCTCGTCGAGCAGGATGATCTTCGGGTCGGTGGCGAGCGCCCGGGCGATTTCGAGGCGCCGCCGCTCCCCGCCGGAGAGCGACACCGAGGGTTGATCGGCCAGATGCGCGATTCCGAGTTCGGCGAGCAGTTCGTCTTCTTTCTGCAGAATCTCCTCTTTGGGTAGCCCCCGCAGTTCGAGTACGGCACGCACGTTTTCCCGCACCGACAGGCGCCGGAAGATGCTCGCTTCCTGCGGCAGGTAGGAGAGGCCGTGCCGGGCGCGGCGGTGGATGGGCTCGTGGGTGACGTCCTGGCCGTCGAGCTCGATCTTGCCGTCGTCGGCGCGCACGAGCCCGACGATCATGTAGAAACAGGTGGTCTTGCCCGCCCCGTTGGGACCGAGCAGCCCCACGATCTCGCCGGCTTCGACGGTGAGATCGACCGAGGCGACGACGGTGCGTTTGCCGTAGGTTTTGCGCAGGCGTTCGACGTGCAGCAGCGACATGGAGGACTCAGGGTTCGGTGTCAGGGAAAAGTTCAGTGAAGTCTTCGGGCGGGTCGCGCAGCAGCCGGGTGACGATGGACGGGGAGAATCCGCGGCTGGCGAGGAAGCGCGCCTGCCGGGCCCATTCCTTGGCGTCGGCGGGCGGCGTGCCGAAGCGTTTGCGCCACAGGGCCGCGGCGCGCTCGACTTCGCTCGATTCGGCTTCCAGCGCGTCGAGGACTTCGTCGATGAGGGCGTCGTCCAACCCACGCTCGCGCAGCCGCAGCTCCAGAAGGCGCCGGCCGCTGCGCTCGGCCCGGGCGGCGACGAAGGCGCGGGCGCAGCGCTCGTCGGACAGGAGCCCCGTGCGCTCGAGCCGGGCGAGCGCCTCTGCGATTTCCTCGGGCGTGCCGTGGGGAGCGAGCTTGCGCGCGAGCTCGGCGCGGCTGTGTTCGCGGCGCGCGAGCAGCCGCAGCGCTCTTTGCCACACGCTCGGCCCGCTCATCGCCATGACGTAGGCTTATTCGGCCGCCGGAGCGGCGAGGGCAGATTCGCTCGGGGCGGCGCTGGGCGCGGCGGATGCGATCTCGGGCAGGGGCGGCAGCCCTACCTTGGCCCGGATCTGATTCTCGATGCGCCGCGCGAGCTCGGGGCGCTGGCGCAGGAATTCGCGCGCGTTGTCCTTGCCCTGACCGATCTTCTCGCCCTCGTAGGCGTACCAGGAGCCGGATTTGTCGATGAGCTTGTGTTCCACGCCCAGGTCGATGATCTCGCCCTCGCGCGAGATGCCTTCGCCGTAGAGGATGTCGAACATCGCTTCGCGGAAGGGCGGGGCGACCTTGTTCTTGACGACCTTGACGCGGGTCTCGGAGCCGACGACCTCGTCGGCTTTCTTGATCGTCCCGGTCTTGCGGATGTCGAGCCGCACCGAGGAATAGAACTTGAGCGCGTTGCCGCCGGTGGTGGTTTCCGGGTTGCCGAACATGACGCCGATCTTCATGCGGATCTGGTTGATGAAGATGACGAGCGTGTTGGTCTTGTTGATGCTGGCGGTGAGCTTCCTCAGCGCCTGGCTCATGAGCCGCGCTTGCAGGCCGGGGAGCGAGTCGCCCATTTCACCCTCGATCTCGGCTTTGGGGGTGAGCGCGGCCACCGAGTCGATCACCACGATGTCGACCCCGCCCGAGCGCACCAGCATGTCGGCGATCTCGAGCGCCTGCTCGCCGGTGTCGGGTTGCGACACGAGGAGATCGTCGATATCGACGCCCAGCTTCTTCGCATACTGTACGTCGAGGGCGTGTTCGGCGTCGATGAAGGCGGCCACGCCGCCGAGTTTCTGCATTTCGGCGATCACGTGCAGCGTGAGGGTGGTCTTGCCCGAGGATTCGGGGCCGTAGATCTCCACCACCCGACCGCGCGGCAACCCGCCGATGCCCAGCGCGATGTCCAGCCCGAGCGAGCCGGTGGAGACGGTCTGGATGTCGCGCACCACTTGGGCGTCGCCCATGCGCATCACCGAGCCTTTGCCGAACTGTTTGTCGATCTGCGCGAGCGCCGCCTGCAGCGCTTTGAGTTTGTTGTCGTCCATCGAAAATTCCTTGGCTGGCAAGTACGAAAACGTTTCGACCGATTATGGCACAGGATGGTTCAGGGGTGGCACAGGGCGATGGCACCGGAGAGCGCCGTGCGCACGGCCTGGGCGCGCACGGCGATGCGCTCGCCAGCGAAGTGGCGCCGTTCGCTGCGTACCCGCGGCCGGGTTCGATCCCAGGCCCAGCCGAAACAGACGGTGCCCACGGGCTTGTCCGGCGTGCCGCCGTCGGGCCCGGCGATACCGGTAATGGACAAGGCCAGCTCGGCCTGGCTGTGCGTGAGTGCACCGAGCGCCATTTCGCGCGCCACGGCTTCCGACACGGCCCCGTGGCGTTCGAGGGTGAGGGGGTCGACGCCGAGCACTTCGATCTTGGCGGCATTGGCGTAGGTGACGAAACCGCGTTCGAACCAGCCGGAGCTGCCGGCGATCGCCGTGATCGCCTCGGCGACGGCCCCGCCGGTACAGGATTCGGCAGTGGCGAGCATCCAGCCGCGGGCGGCAAGCAGCATGCCCAACTCCCGGGCGAGGCGCCCCAGAGGATCTTCGGGTCGGATCATGCGTGCGCTCCCAGGAAGTGCACCGCCACGGCGAGTACGAGCAGCACGTAGCCAGCGGCGGCCAGATCGTCGATCATGATGCCTAGGCCGCCGCGGAAGCGCCGCTCCAGCGTGGCGATGGGCTCGGGCTTGGCGATGTCGAAGAGGCGGAAGAGCGCCACGCCCGCCGCCTGCCAGGCAAGCCCCGGCGGGCAGAAGAAGAGCACGAGCCAGACGGCGATCATCTCGTCCCAGACCACGGCGCCGGGATCGCCGCTCGCCAGCGCCTTGGCCGTGCGGTCGCAGGCGATGACACCGGCGAGAAAGAAAGAGGCGAGCAGCAGCAGGAAGAGCCCCTCGGAGACCGGGGTGCGCAGCAACGGATAAAGCGCCCAGGCAAGGAGCGACCCGACCGTGCCCGGCGCCCAAGGGGAAAGCCCGGCACCGAAGCCGAGCGCGATGAAATGCGCCGGGTGCGCGAGGAGGAAGGCGGCGGTGGGTCGTTTGCGCTCGGCGGTCATGGGTATTCCTTGCATGCGCGAAAATGATCATAGCCCAAAACTTCGGGTAGAGTGCGCCGGCCATCGGGCTCGATGAGCACGATGGGCGGTTGCTCCGTTGATACGATCCGCCCGATGCGGGAAAGCGCCAGGCCCAATTCCCCGGCGAGCCGGGCGAGTCGTTGCCGGGAAGCAGGCGCGGCGGTGAAGAGGAGTTCGTAGTCGTCGCCGCCGGCGAGCAAGGCGGCCCGCGCCCGCTCGGGCGGCGCCCCGCCGGCGACGAGGGGGGCGAGGGGCAGTCTGGCTACCTCGATCTCGGCCGTGAGGGGGGGCGGTGCCGAGCGCTCGAGGAGGTGCCGTAGATCGCCGAGCAACCCGTCCGAGACGTCGAGCATCGCGTGGGCGAGGCGCCGCAGGCGGCATCCCAACGCAAGGCGCGGTTCGGGACGATCGAGCGCGGCGAGCCATTCACCGGCGCCGGGCAGATTCGGCGTGAGTTCCCCGAATCGCACGGCGAGTCCCAGCGCGGCGCGTCCCGGTTGCCCGCTCACCCAGACGTCGTCGCCCTCGCGCGCGCCGCTGCGTAATACCGCCTCGCCCGCCGGTACCCGCCCCAGCGCCGTGATCGTGAGCGCACGTGGGCCGCGGGTGGTGTCCCCGCCGACGAGCCGGGCGCCGTGCCGCCGGGCGCAGGCGAAGAGTCCGCGGGCGAAGGCCGTGAGCCAGGCTTCATCGGGCTCGGGCAGGGTGAGCGCGAGCAGGAACCCCGTGGGGACGGCGCCTATGGCCGCCAGATCGGAGAGGTTTACCGCCAGCGCTTTCCAGCCGAGCGCTTCCGGATCGGTTCCGGCCAGGAAGTGCCGCCCTTCGACCAGGGTGTCGCAGGTGATCGCCGTCTCCCAGCCGCTTTCCTCGACGAGCAGCGCCGCGTCGTCGCCGATGCCCAGCCGCAGCCAAGGCGGGGTGGGTTCGTGCGCGGCGGGATCGGCGAAGAAATGCTCGATCAGGGCGAATTCGTTCATCGTCGTGATTCCGTCTCGGCGATTGCCTCGAAGAGCACCGCTCGCAGCCGCTCTGACTCGGCCGCGTCGGCGGGCAACCCGAAGCGCAGCCCTGGCGGGTCGTCGAAGCGGCGCACCAGGAGGGCGCGGCGCTCGAGCGCCGCGGCGAGCGCCGGCGCCCGCGGCGTCTCGACCCAGGCAAAGAGCGAGGTGCGGCCGCTCACCCCGAGGCCGGCTTCTTCCAGCATCGTCGCCAGGGCAAGCGAGGCGGCGGCAAGACGCGCGCGCTGCCGTTCCTGCCAGGCGGAATCGGCGAGCGCGAGCCGTGCCGCCCAGCGTGCCGGATGGCTCACCGCCCACGGGTCGAGCAAGGCGGCGAGCTGCGCGCGCAGCGGTTCGGGGGCGAAGACGAGACCGAAGCGCAGACCCGCGAGCCCCCAGAATTTGCCCAGCGAGCGCAGCACGACGAGGCCGGGCGCCCCGGTTTCGGTCACGAGGCTGTCGGCATCGCCCGGATCGAGAAAAGCTTCGTCCACGATGAGCCAGCCGCCGCGCGCGGCGAGCTGCCGGTGCCAGGCGCGCAGGGCCCGGGCGGGAAAGCGCGTGCCGGTGGGATTGTTCGGATGGACGAGCACCAGGGCGTCGACGGCGTCGAGACGTGCGTCGATCTCGTCGGCGGTGGGGGCGCAGCGCAAGACGGCGTGGGTGCGCCAGGCATGGGCGTGCTCGCCGTACGTGGGGTGCGGCACGAGCACGCGGCGCACGTCGGGCAAGAGGGACGGCAGGCGGGAAATGGCCGCTTGGGTGCCGGGTACCGCCAGGGCGGGGCGGCCGAAGACGGTATGCACGAGTTCATCGAGCCCGTCGTCCTCTTCCGGCAGGCGTCGCCAGATTTCCTCGGGGACCGGCGGCAGGGGGTAGGACCAGGGGCTGATGCCGGTGGAGAGATCGAGCCAGGCGTCGA